>JAJXXG010000393.1 GCA_021781255.1 Acidobacteriota bacterium | reverse complement strand
TTGCCTGCGGATGCGAGGCGGCCAGCGCGGCGCGCTCCAGCATCTCTGTTACCTCGGGCTCGGCAAGCGACTTGGGCAGAACCTTCCAGGCCTTGGGCGATTCGATGTTGATGGTGGGGTCGTGATGAATGCGGCGGTCGAGGAGGAGCCACTTGTAAAAGCCGCGCAGACAACTGAGCTTGCGCGCTGCGGAGCGGGAGTCGATGCCGTGGTTGCGCAGGTGCTCGAGGAGGCCGGCGACATCGGCCTCGCAGGCGGTAAGCAGCAGGGCGTTGCGGCCCTCCAGAAACTCGGCAAAGATGCGCAGGTCGCTCAAGTAGGCTTCGCAGGTGAGGGGGCGAAGTCCTTTTTCCACGCGAAGATAGGTGCTGTAGTCTTTCAGGAGCCCGAGATTGCCTGCACCGTCCACATCACCGATTATCGGCGCAGCGCAGTAGCGCGGGCGGTGGTTGAGGCGGTTGCCGTACCACGTTCATTACGGCATCAACATCATCAATACAAGTTGGGTAACTGCGTGCGCAGGATGGATTGAAGGATGCAGAATCCCGTTGACGGGCGAGGCAGAGCCGGGCCGCAGGAGACGAACGGCGCCGGCCAGTAGCCGGTCGGCAACCGGTTAGTGGCCGACGTTCCAGTACTGCTCGATCTCTTCCAGCGGCTTGTTTTTGGTTTCAGGGACAAAACGCCAGGTGAAGATGGCCTGCGCGAGCGACATCAGCGCCAGGAAGGCGAAGGTTGCGGACTTGCCGGCGACATCGAAGGCGATGGGAAAGTAGAGGACCACCACGGCGTTGGCAATCCATTGGAGGAGTACAGGGACCGTCATGGCGGCGCCGCGTACGTCGCTGGGAAAGATTTCAGGCACGAGAGTCCAGAACACCGGACCAACGCAGGAGGCGAAGAAGGCGAGATACAGGAGGATGAGGACGAGCACGAGCGGCCCGTGAAAGTGGCCGGCAACCACGGCGGCGAGCAGGCCGGCGAGCGCCGCTGCCATGCCGAGCGAGCCAGCGATGTAGAGCGGCTTGCGCCCGTAGCGATCGATCACCCAGAACGCGACAGTGGTGAAGACGACATTGTTGATGCCGATGAAGAAGGTGGAGATGAGGGCGCCGTCAACCTTAAATCCGGCCGAGAGGAATATCTTGGGTGCGTAATCGATGATGGTGTTGATGCCGGAGACGTGGATGAGCACCGCCAGGCAGGCGCCGGCAGCCAGGGCGCGGCGCACTCCGGGGCGGCGCAGGTTGTTCCAAGTCTGGCCGGATTGCTGCAGCGCCGCGGCGATGGCGGCGACTTCGCGTTCGGCGGTGTCAGGGTTCTCGATGCGCTGAAGCAGGTCGAATGCCTGGCGGGTTTTGCCGATGCGGACCAGGAAGCGCGGAGTTTCGGGGGCCAGCGAGATGAGAACGAGAAAGAGCAGCGAAGGCAGCATGCCCGACAGAAACATCCACCGCCAGTTGGCCGGGCCGGTGTTGCGCAACAGGTAGTTGATGCAATAGGAGATCAGGATGCCGGTGATGATCGACATCTGGTAGAAGGCGCCCATGCGCCCACGGATCGACGGCGGCGAGACTTCAGAAACATACATGGGCGAGAGCAGGGATACACCACCGACGGCGATGCCGCCGATAAACCGGGCGCAGAGGAAGAATGAGAAAGTGGGCGCGGCCGCGGTCGCCAGCGAGGTGAAGGCAAAGAGGATGGCGACCCAGACCAGCATGCGCTTGCGGCCGAGGCGATCGGTAAGTCGGCCGGCGGCAAACGAGCCGAGGACACAACCGAAGAGCAGGGAGCTGAAGGCCCATCCCTGACCGATCTCGGTGAGGCCGAAATGACGCGTGAGAAAGGGGCCGGCCCCGGTGATGATGGCGACGTCGAAACCGAAGAGCAGGCCCCCAAGAGCTGCCGTGCATGCCAGAAAGACAACATAGCGATGGCTTGTGGATGTTGACATGGGCTTCCGGTCAGGGATCACTTCATGTTCTCACGAACCTTTGCTGTGCATGTCGCGGGAAAAGCGGGGCGCTGGTTTCACTGCGCGGGCGCCGGAGCGGGTACGCCGTGAATTGCCTGCTCGTAGCCGGCGCGGAAGCCATGACGGTAGTCGACGAATGCGGGCGGAGGAACGGGCGGATTGCGAAATCGCGGATGCCGCTGTACGTTAGGCGGAAGCTCGTGCCGCATGTCGCGGCGCGCGGCAAGAAATCCATCGTGAAAGCCCTGTTGCGCGACCGGACTGAGCCCCGGCGGCGGAGGCGCGTAAACCACCGGTCGGGGATGCGAGCAGCCTGCCACGGCCAGCGGCAGAAGGAGTACGGCCATTGCGGCAAAGATCCTGAACCTGAACATGAATCGACCTCATGAATTTTTTCGGGATGCAGCGCCGCACGGACCGGCCGACGCCTATCGAGTTGAACCCATAATTGGAAAAAGTGTTGCAGTACCGGGGCGCGGCAATGGGAATTTGCGCGCGGGTTGCGGCGGCGCGGGGCAAAAGACGGGCCGGTCTCATTTATTGTTGAGTTCAGCCCATGAAGCAGACGCTCATCCGCCTCGCGCTGACATTACCGGTGGTCTGGCTGGTGGTTTCGCTGGTGTTTTTGCTCATCCACCTGGTTCCTGGCGATCCGGTGCAGATGATGCTGGGCGAGGGCGCGTCGCCGACCGATCTTGCGTCGCTGCGCCACCAGCTTGGCCTGGATCTGCCGCTGCGCACGCAATACATCCGCTACTGGAGCGGAGTGCTGCACGGGGATCTGGGCGCCTCGATCCGGCTGCACGACTCGGTTGCGCACCTTATCGCGCAACGCTACCCTTACACGCTGGCGCTCACGGTGGCGGCGTTGTTGCTGGCTCTGGCTCTGGCGCTGCCCGCGGGAATGCTGGCCGCGGTGCGCCGCGGCCGCTGGGCCGATCAGATGCTCTCGGTGGTTTCGCTCCTGGGGCTCTCCGTGCCCGGGATCGCGCTGGGGCCGGTGCTGATTCTGGTGTTCTCGATCGGCCTTGGATGGCTGCCCGTTTCCGGAGCCAACGCCGGCGGTTCGGCTGCAATCGACTGGCGCTACCTGGTGCTGCCGGCTGCGACGATGGGCGCTGCACTGGCCGCGATCCTGACGCGCATGGTGCGCACAGCCATGCTGGAGGAGCTTGGGCAGGACTACATCCGCACCGCGCGCGCCAAGGGGCTGAGCGAGACGGCCGTGGTGTGCCGTCATGCGCTGCCCAATGCGCTGGTGCCGATTGTCACCGTCGTTGGCCTGCAGTTTGGCGCACTGCTGGCGGGGGCGATTGTGACTGAGACCATTTTCAGCTGGCCAGGCCTGGGACGGCTTGCCGTGAGCGCGATCTCGAACCGCGACTACGCACTGGTTCAAGGCTGTCTGCTGGCGATCGGGCTTACCTATGTGCTCGTGAATCTGATGACGGACGTGGTCTACTGGTGGATCAACCCGCGCATGCGGTGAAGCGAGGACTCGGCGCGGGCGGAGTTGCGCGAAGAGGGAGTCTGCCGGCGCGGGCCGGGTCTGGCGCGCGCTCATGCCGTGCATATGCGCTGGGCGCCACCGGGCAGGCTCCGGGGTTTGACCTGATTTGTCCGGGTCCGTATCATCAAGATAAGCGGTGCGGCGCGACCTCTGAGCGTCTGCGCCCTCTCCGGCGGGGTAGCTCAGATGGTTAGAGCGTGGGATTCATAACCCCAAGGTCGAGAGTTCGATCCTCTCCCCCGCCACCAGTTCAGCTTTCAAAAGCCAGCCCAAGTTTGTCCAGCTAATCCCTTTGCTTTCAACGAACGTCAATGCCCTTGTTGCTCCATAT
>JAJXXG010000810.1 GCA_021781255.1 Acidobacteriota bacterium | reverse complement strand
AGCGCAATCAGTACCGTTCCCGCTCTGGAGGAGTTGCTGGAGATTGTAAGCTGGCCGGTCGCTGTGCCCGCCGTGGTTGGATCGAACTGCACACTGAGCGCCGCGCTCTGACCGGGATTCAAAGTGAGCGGGAACGTCGCACCCGCCACCGAGAAGCCAGCGCCGCTCACCGTCGCGCCGTTCACAGTCACCGCCAGTGTGCCCGTCGAGCTCAGGGTCACGGTCTGTGTCGAGGGAGTGTTCAGGTCCACGCTCCCGAAGTTGATCGTGGTGGCATTCACGCCAAGCGTCGCCACCGCTGCATTCAACTGCAGAGCGAAGCTTTGCGTCGCGCCCCCGCCCGATGCCTGCAGCGTGACTGTCTGAGCCGTCGTCACCGCCGTCGCGCTGGCCGCAAATGTGGCAGAGGTCGCATTCGCCGCAATCACAACGGAAGCGGGCACACTGACCGATGCACTGCTACTGGCAATCCCCACGCTGAAACCCGTACTCGGCGCAGGTCCATTTAGTCCAACTGTGCAGGTATCGCTTGCAGTCCCCGTCAGCGTTGTGCTGGCACACGACAAACTGCTCAGCGCAGCCGCAGCAGGCGGTGGTCCCGCTGAACCCAGTTGAAGCGCGAAGCTCGCCGAGCCGCCGCCCGAGGAAGCCTGCAGCGTCGCAGTCTGTGCGGAGGTCACGGACGCGATCGTGGCGGAAAATGTCGCGCTTGCGTTATTGGTCGAGATCTTCACGGAAGCAGGCACCGCAACAGCGGAGTTGTCGCTGGCGAGATTTACCGTGACGCCGCCGCTCGGAGCAGGCGTATTCAGATTGACGGTGCAGTTATCTGTTCCGGAGCCGGTAAAAGTTGCACTGGTACAGCTCAATCCGGATACGGCGGGTGCGGTCGTGTTGGCCCTCCTGCCAGAGCCTTTCAGAGAAATCGTCGTGCTTCCTTGCGTCGAAGAACCGGATGCGCGTTGCACCTGCGCGCTGGCTTGAGCGGAAGATGCGGATGTGATGATCGCCTGGGCGCTGATGTCACTTTCCGCGGAAGGCTGAAACACGATGTGGAGAGTGAGCGAACCCCCGGCCGGAAGCGTCATCGGCAAGGTCAATGCGTCTGTTATTTTGAACGATCCATCGGAAACATTGACTGCGGTGATCGAGAGTGGTTGCGCGCTCGTGTTCGTCACGGTTGCAGTCTGGCTGGCGGACTGCCCCACATCCAGAATGCCGTAGGAAAGTGACGTTGGCGAAGCCACCAGCCCCGTGCTGCTGACCGATGGATTGGCCACCAGGCCCGCGCCGCACCCGTTCAACAGCCCTAGCGGAAGCAGCGCAAACAACAGTACGGCCGCCCTACGCCTTCTGCATTTCGAAAGAAGCGGATGCCATCGGAGACTCGATTCAGCGAATCTATCTTTCGGCGCAACAGGCAATCGTGCCGAATTCGCCAGCATCGGTATGTCGCTTTTTTCCAGGTTTTGGGCCATACCCGTCGTTCCCTGACTCGTTGCGGCATGCTCCAGTCAATTTCTGCCAGTTGCACTCTGGCCTGAGTAGACGGTCCGCCGCGAAGCCTCGCCCAGCCAGATGTGATTACTTAAGTTACACTAAGTAACTCATTTCAATGGCTGGATAACTCCATAAATTTGTTGCAATTATGGATCATCATCCACTTTTCTCTTCAAAGGCTGAGGGAAGTCTAGGGCGAAATCCCCCAAAGGTGCAATGAGAATCGAAGAAAAGTAATCTACATAAGATTACTTAAGTGCGCATGATTTGGGGAGGGCTTCTGAGTTCTCTCGGACTCAACTGAAGTCCGGAAAACGGGTGAGTTGTGCGTTCACTCAGCGTCACGGAGAAATGAGGAAGCATGAGGCGCACGAGAGGCTGATGGCTGGCAAGATTCAACAGTCAGCTTCACTGCAGTAGAGAACCGGATTCAAATTCGCGCTGTCTTCACCGCGCGGAGCGATCCAGCAGCAGGCGGAATGGCCGGATGAGCACATGCATCCACCGGAGGGACGGCGGCAAAGGGAAAAATTCCTCGTCGCGGTCTGTCGGGCGCAGCATCTCCTTCGAAAAAACGAATTGGAGCAGGTCCGGGCGGTCCATCAGTCTTGCATGAAACGGCAGGATCCCCTTGAGTCCTTTCCTCGGCTGGTCGAAGAAGTCTCGTTCGAGTTTCTTGGCGATGCCACGAACAGATGGGAACGAATCTAATCTCTGCACCTTTTTCACCTGACTGCTCACGCCGCAAATCCCTTCCGCCAGCATCATCCCGAGCGCAACGGCCTTCCTCAAGCCAGCCTCCTTGGCCTCGGCTTCGACCCGGTTCCAGTCAATCACAGGTGAGACTCGCAGCAACTGCGCCACGTCGCACACCCAGTTGAGCCGCTCCCAGCGATGTTTGCTCCCATGAATGCACAGGAGAAGCAGCATCGTTTCCGCATCCGGCGGGCAAACTCTCCCTCCAGCGATCCCAATGGATCGCCAATGGTCGCCAATCCAGTCTAGGCCAATCGAATGGCGGTACCGTGTATGCACGAAATCCAGTTTCCAGCGGAGCTCAAGGACCATGCCGTCGGTGGGCCGCTCAAAGTGATATTCGAAGTAGTCTTCGGCAACCGGGTGCCCATCTGGCCGCAAGGGAGTCGTCAGCCTGTAGCCTCTTGCGAGAATGATGTCCGTTGCCGTCGCCAAATCTTCCCAGCGAATCAGCAGGTCCAGATCCCCAGCGGCCCGCAGCGTGTAGTCGCCGTAGATCTGAGCTGATAACGCCACGCCCTTGAAGGGCATTGCCTCGATCTTCTTAGCCTGGAAGGCGCTCAGGACCTGCAGCAACTCAACCGCGCGAGAGACGTTCAGCACGGTATGCCGCTCGCGTACCGATTCCAACGCCTGCGCCGCCTTCTCTGGCACCGCCGCGCCGGTCCCCACGAGCACGGCATGGCTGAGCGGCCCGATGCGGTGGGCCTCCACCAGCGCAATAAAACCATCCCAGTCTGTCACCGAATCAGTCGGCGCAGCCCCTGCCAGGGAAAGATTCTGGAGATCGCACCGTACAATAAAGCGGGCAAGGTCAACGTTCGCTTGATTCTGTGGCATACAGCTCCCGGAGCAGGCGCGTGCGGCTTCTTCTCAGCCTATAGCAGAGAGCCAGCAGGGGAGATCAATACAACTGCTGCATCAGATCCAATCGGCCGTACTCATGTATCTTTTTTGTAGATGTTTGGCGGCGGCTCCAAAGCATGGAGATGAACCGCCTTCCCATCAGTGAGAACCCTAGCCAGCAGGAGTCCTACTTCGCAATGACGCAGTTTCAGTCCGTTCTTGTCACCGGCGGAGCCGGCTTTATCGGGTCCAACTTCGTCCTCCACATCCTCTCCGCCAGCGCCGATGTTCGCGTACGGAATCTCGACCTGCTCACTTACGCGGGAAATCCGGAGAACTTGGCCTCCGTCGCCAGCGACCCGCGCTACAGTCTCACCCGCGGCGACATCTGCGATAGCGCCCTCGTGCGCTCGCTGCTCGCGAGATTCCAACCTGACGCCATCGTCCACTTCGCTGCCGAGAGCCATGTCGACCGCTCCATCACCGGCCCCGACGCCTTCGTTCGCACCAACGTGCAGGGCACCTTCACGCTGCTCGAAGAAGCTCGGCGCTACTGGTCTGCGCTCGAAGAAGATGCCCGCCTCCGCTTCCGCTTCCTGCACGTCTCTACCGACGAGGTCTATGGCACTCTTGGCCCCGACGATCCCGCATTCTCCGAGACCACGCCCTACGCGCCCAACAGCCCCTATGCGGCCTCCAAGGCAGCGTCGGACCACT
>JAJXXG010000383.1 GCA_021781255.1 Acidobacteriota bacterium | reverse complement strand
TTTCCTATAATGTCCTCACAGACACCGCAAGTGGATTTGCAGGAGCCGTATCCGGGACGAGCTGTCCGGCAACCGACCACGCGAACACCACCGATTGCCTGTTTCTCTATTACTTCGCGCGAGACTGCTCCGTGGTCGAGAGCGTGACCGGCGAAAAGAACTGCTTCGAGATCAGCACGAAACTGGTCCCGCCGGAAACAAAGGATTCTATCGCGTTCAGTTTGCGGAATTATCTACGGCCAGGAACACAACGCGGGCCGGACTCATTCCACATGCTGCCTGCCATGGCGATCCGAGTCCGTTAAGGGTGAAACTGCCGCGGAGTGAATGCGCGCAGGTTAGATTGCAGGTTACATTCACTCCGCTTGCACAAGTGGAAAGCCGTGCCAGGCCGCGCGGACGCTCGTTCTGTTGCGGATGCGTTCTGTGGCCGATTTATTGCGGATACTCTTCTGAGATGCGATTGGGCGCGTGGTCTGGTGATGGATGAGCCCAGGACATCGGGATTGCCGCGACAGCTGCCGTGGTCAAAAACGTGAGGAGCGCCAGCAACGGCAGAACAGCAGAGTATCCCCAGTGTGCCCAGAGCAAGCCAAACACCGGCGCGGAGATGGACTGGGCAAGCGTGGCAAACAGCGTGTTCCAGCCAGCAATTGAGTTGCGTACAGTTTGCGACGCCCGGTGCAACAGCAGAGACTGCATGGCTGGCTGCGAAAACTGCTGGGCAAGCATGAAGAGCAGATATGCCGCCTGGGCAAACCAGAGCAGGCGCGTCCCCAGCCCCAGTATCGACAGGGCAACCAACAGTTGTGCTCCAAGAAAAAGCTTCCATGCGGGCAGCGACGACAGGCGGCTGGCGCCGGCAGCCAGCAGGCCAAGGGCTACGACGGCCTGAACCACAAAGAAGTACCAGCCTATGGCGGAGACCTGCATGTGGAACTGGTTGAGGAAGTAGATTCCGCTGAAGGGATTGATCGCTCCGAGCAGGAAGGCCCACCACGCGCTCAGTGTCAGCAGGCCGGTCAGGCGCCTGCTGGGCCGCAGCGGGAGGAGCGCAGTCTCCGGCTCGGCGGTCTGCATGCGCGGCAGCGAAAAAGCCGAGAGGCAGACCAGCGCGGCTGCCGCCAGCAGGCCCAAACGCTCGCGGTCTGTCAGCGAGAGCATCGGCAGAAAGCGGGCGCAGAGACTGGGAAAGTTGCCGCCCACGATCGCACCCAGACAGCCAGCCCCGGTGGCCAGTCCGTAGAAGATCTGAAAGGCGCCGTCACGCCTGTCCTGGGGCACCAATCCCGCAATCAAGGGGAAGATCAGCACCGTCCATCCGGCCAGAAAGACGCCCGAGGCAGCGGCCAGGAGCCACTGGAGAAGAAAGCCCACAGGCAGCAGGCGCAAGCCCAGCAGGATACCGGCGCCGGCCAGGCTCATCGCCAGGGTTCGAACACTGCCCAGCCGGTTTGCCAGGCGCCCAACCGGCAATGCGCCCAGAGCGCCGCCCAGCACCATGGCTCCGGTCAGGGCGCCCATGCGGGACTCGTGTTGCTGCTGGGACTCCAGGAAGAAGTTGAACAGGAAGATATAGATGGAATAACCGGCATTGAAGAGAACGACAGCCAGGGCAAGCCTGAGAAAGCCAGGCTGACCGAGCAGAGGAGAAATCCGCAATGCGTTCGTTCGGATCATGGGTGATTCAAGGCCGGCCGGAGAAGCTCTTCTACAGGAGGCTAACAGACGCGGCGGAGACCTGGCGGGGAGGATGGCTGGCCTCCGCGAGCGCAGCAAGGTCCTGCCACGAGGTCAGACCACGCTGAAGTTGATATCGCGGCTTGCGTATGCGTTTTTGTAGATTTGTTCATTATATTGTTTATTTACAATAATATACAAGATTTCCACGAACATTGAAGCGTTAGAGGTCAGTCCTTTGAAGATTTTTTGTTGACGAATTCTGCTAACAGGTGTTTCAATTATCCCGCCTTACCTATCGGTCGTTAGGTAGAATTCTGTGAGCAAAGAAAGATGATTTATTCTCCAGCCTTGTACTGGCTGATTCTTTCGATCCGCAGTTTCTCCTCGTGACTGACAGGGCAGTAAGGCACGCGCATAGCGCCTCCGCGCCCGGCCATCCGGAGGTCTATGCCATCGAGATTAAAGGAGATAGGGATGTTGACAGAGGGAGTCAGCGTGATCGGTTGCTTGAGCCGGCCCTCTGGTGCGGAGGTCACCCGCGCTGGAAGAAGAGCTGGAAAAAGCACGTTACAACATTATCGGAACGCGGTTTTGCTGCTTGTGGCATTGCTCGCCTTCCATATCCAAGCCCATGCGCAGTTTGCGGGCAAGGGCAGTCTTTTGGGTCTGGTTTCAGACTCCACCGGTGCGGTGATTTCCGATGCCACGGTCACCGTAACCAATGTGGCGACAGGCGTGGTGATTACCCGCAAGACATCGACGACGGGCTATTACAACATAGCCCCGCTCGACGCCGGCGTGTATACGGTTGTGGCCTCTGCCAAGGGATTCAAGACGACGAAGCAGGAAAACGTGCAGGTAGACGCAACCCAGCAGGTCGGCCTGAACCTGGTTCTAAGCGCCGGCGGCGAGCAGGAGACGGTGGTGGTCACCGGCGCCCCGCCGCAGCTGGATACCGCCAGCTCCTCGCTTGGGACCACGGTGGAGAATAAGGAGTATACGGAGCTGCCGCTGCAGATGAGCGGCACCAGCGCCGGCTCACCCCGCGACCCGGTCAAGTTCATCAGTCTGGTTCCCGGAGTCACGATCGCCAACTCGTCTGCTGAGTACTCCACCTCGGTTTTTGCCGGATCGGGCAGCCAGGGTCGTCTCGACGAGGTGTACTACGACGGCATGCCCGCCTCCAGCCTGTATCTGCAGGGCGACAGCCGCGCTGTTTCCAACTCGATCTCAGTGGAAGCCGTCGATCAGTTCCAGGTGATCACCGGCATCATTCCCGCACAGTACCAGGGCATCGGCGTGCAGAACTATACGGTTCGGTCTGGAAGCAATCAGTTCCACGGCTCGGTCTTTGAGTATTTCCGCAACACGGCGCTTGATACCTGGGGCTTCTTCAACCCCTGGATCATCAACAAAATCACGGGCAAGGCGGTTAAGCCGGTGGAGCACCAGAACGAGTTCGGCGGACGTATCGGCGGCCACGCGCTACGCAACCGGCTGTTCTTCTTCAGCGCTTACGACGCTTATCGTTACAGCGCCAACACGTCTCCCACGTATGCCACCATTCCCACTTTGGCGGAGCGCAATGGGGACTTCAGCGCCTATCAGCCCATCTACGATCCCACGTCCACGGATTGCTCGACCGGCAACTGCACGCGCAGCCAGGTGAGCTACAACGGCATGTCGAATGTGCTGAACCCGGCGCAGATCTCCGCGGTTGCCGGCAAGCTACAGTCGCTTCTGCCTACGCCGACCAACTCGAACCTGACCAACAATTACCTTGGCTCTTTCCCGACCAGCCAGACGACATGGGCCATCGACAACAAAGTGGACTGGAACATCAACGAGAATCACAGGCTTTCGGCAGTGGTGGCCTTTGATGAGCAGGGAACGCCCAGGGCGGTTGGCTACGGCAACCCGTTGCCGCTTCCCTACGAGCCTTCCTACATCTGGCACTCGAAGAATCCCACCATTCTGCTGGAAGACAATTACGTCATCCGCCCGAATCTGGTGAACTCTTTCCGCTACGGCTACATGCGGTTCTGGGGACCGGTGCAAAACCCGTCGCAGGCCAAGCAGTACGGACTGGGAACGCTGGCCGGCATGCAAGGCTTGCCTGTAGGCCAGGCAACCGAAGCTTTCCCGAACACCTCGTTCAGTGACGCGTACGGACTGTCGGGCTGGGCGGGCGGCAAGGCATACAACTCCATCACCAATAACTTCACGCTGCAGGATGACATGCAGTACATCCGCGGCCGCCACTCGCTGAGCTTTGGTTTTCTGCACCAGTGGCTGGAAGTCAACAACATGTCGTGGACCGGCGGCACCTCTCCTGTGTACCTGAACTTCAACAGCGCGCAGACGGCGGATTATGACTCCACCGGCAAGCTACTCTCAAGCACGGGCAATGCCTATGCCAGCTTCCTGTTCGGCGCAGTCAATCAAGGCGTCCTGTACGACTATTCCGCCGCGGCTACCATTGGCACGCGCAGCCGTCCGACATCGCTCTATTTCCAGGACGACTACAAGGCGTCGCAGCGGCTGACCCTGAACCTTGGACTGCGCTGGGACTTCTATCCGCCGTCGACCGAGGTCCAGAACCGCTACTCCTGGATGAACCCGGCCACGGTCAACTCCGCAGTCAACTATCCCGGCGCTCTGCAGTTTGCCGGCGCCGGAACATACGGTTGCAACTGCTCTACGCCCATCCATAACTACTACAAGAACTTTGGACCCCGCGTTGGTTTTGCGTACCAGATCAATGACCAGACCGTTGTTCGCGGCGGTTATGGCATCAGCTATGCGCATGCCACCGGCGTGACCGGCGTGGCCTCACTGGCCAACGAGCAACTGGGCTATGCTGCCGTTCCGAATGAGGTTGGCCAGAACGGCGCACAGGCCTTCATGCTCGACTCCGGTTTCCCCACCTACACCAAGGGGCCATTCATCAACTCATCGTTCAATACCGGTGGCGCGGTCAACTATCTCGATCCGGCCGTGGGAGCGCGCGCTCCTTATATTGAGTCGTGGAGCGCGGGCCTGGAGCGGATGATCAATCAGAACCTGGTTCTTCAGGCCGCTTACCTGGGGACGGAGGGCCATTTCCTGCCGGTGAATGCATACGGCCACCCCGGCCGCGGCAATTGGTCAAACGAACTGAATCCCAAGTATCTGGCACTGGAAAACGCCACGATCAATGGCGCGTCTGTCAACCTGCTCGGCGCTCAGGCTACGCCGGCCAACATTGCTGCGGCACAGGCAATTGTGCCCGACGTAACTCTTCCCTACCCCACGTTCAAGGGCACCATTGCCCAGATGCTGCGCCCATTCCCGCAGTATTCGGGCGTGAACGACGTAGCGGGCAACGTCTCCAACTCCAACTACCAGTCTCTCCAACTCACGGCCAAGGAGCGCGACTTCCATGGCGTGTCGTTCACGTTCAACTACGTATTGCAGCGCGAATATGACGACAACGGCGCCTATCGCTCAGCCTACCTGCCCAGCTATGTGGACCGCTCCTACGGAAGCACTGATAGCCGCCACGTGGTGAACGCGTACGGCGTGTATTCGCTGCCCTACACCCGGCAGAGCCGTGGACCGGGCGCGGTGAAGGCGCTCCTCGGCGACTGGAAGCTGGCAGGGATTTACACGCACTCCACGGGCACGCCTATCGGCATCACGCTGAATGCCTGCTCTACGCTCTACTACCAGGGCACCTGCTATCCAAATCTGAATCCCAACTATTCGGGCAATGCGCGCATTCACGGCAGTTGGGGACACGGCGTGCAGGGGAACCACACGGCGATCAACTTCATCGATCCGGCGGCCTTCAGCACGCCCTACAACCTGACGTTTGGCAATGCCCCACGCACAGCCCCGTTTAACCTGCGCGGGCCTTCGATGTGGGACATCGACATGAGCCTCAAGCGCGAAGTGCCACTCCATGATCGCGTGCATCTCCTGCTTGATTTATCGGCCTACAACGTCACTAACTCGGTGATATTTGCCATTGGCAACACCACGGTACAGGCCACCACGCCCGGCCAGCCGGTGCTTAACACTTCGTCCACGGCTCTTGGCCAGGTTACCGGCCAGGCCAACATGCCGCGCGATATCCAACTCGCGGCGCGCATCAACTTCTAGGCTCAGGCCCGGAAATAATGGCGGCGGGCGCGACTAAGTTCATGCCCGCCGCACCCAACGGCTCCAAATTGCGATGCAATAGAATATTGACCGTACACCACCCGGAACCATCGAGTAACTTGCAGCAACTGAAGTATGCCGAGAAGCAAGCGATGCCAAGGACAGAAGCTGCTCCCGTCAGCCAGAAAGAGACACATTCCGCAGGCGCCAGTACGCGTGAGCGGCTGCGCCAGATCGCGCTCGACCTCTTCTGGGAAAAGGGCTATCGCAAGACCAGCACGCGAGACCTGGCCTCGGCCCTGGGCGTTCAGCAGGCGTCGCTCTACTACCACGTCAAGAACAAGGAAGAGCTGCTCTACGACATCTGCTATTCCTCGCTGGAACAAGTCATTCAGCAGGTTGAGGCTGCCGCGCGTCGCGCTGCGGACCCACTCGAATCGTTACAAATGATTGCCGAGTCTCACCTGACAGCAACGCTTGCACTGCAGCGTGAGGCACTGGTCAGCATGTACGATTACCGTTCTCTTTCAGCGGAGTGCAACCAGGAGATTAATGCTTTCTGGACCCGCTATGAGCAAATGGTAACCAAGATCTACGACGCGGCGATTACGGCCGGCATGATGCGCTCCGGCATTCCGCACAAGTACCATTACCACGCCGTGATGAGCATGGCGATGTGGCCGGTACTCTGGTTTCGTCCTGACGGAGAACTGCCCGTGAAAGCGCTGGCTCGCGTCTTTTCCGATCTCTATATCAAAGGCGCCGCCGCGCCGGGTGTTGCGATCCATCTTGAAAGCAGCCACGAAGCGATCGTCGCAGCCGGACTGGAGCCGCAGCCCATCTGCGAAACCCGCAATGAGACCCATGCGCGGCTGCTCGATATTTCCAGCATGCTCTTTGCCACTCGCGGCTACACCACGACATCGACACGCGAGATTGCGGAAGCAATGGGCATTGAGAAGGCCTCGCTCTACTACTACACGAAGAGCAAAGATGACCTCTGCTACCAGATCATCCGCTCCGCGCATGAGTACATGCTGCGCAGAGTTACAACTGCGCTGCAAGGAGTCCGCGGCGCAGAGGCACGCCTGCTCAACCTGATCGTTGCACATGTGGTCGCGCTGCTGGAGCACAAGAACTGGCTTGCGGTTGCCAATGAGCAGATCAACTTTCTCGGCGCAAAGAAACGACTCGAGATTGTGGAGTTGCGCGACAGGTACGAAGCGTTTGTGCGGCAGATTCTGCGCGAAGCCCAGGAGGCGGGCGTGCTGCGGGATGACGTTTCCGCGCGCTATTTGGGATTTGCCCTGCTGGGCATGATTACGCACATTTACCCCTGGTATCAGGAAGAGGCCGATATCGAGCCGCGCTCACTTGCGTTGCTGCTGGCCGACCTATTCCTCCACGGCATTCGAGCACAGCGGAAGTAACGTGCACCGGAAAAGAACACAGGAAAAGAACAGATGAATTTGCTCGGCCGGATGAGAACTGTCAGGTGGGCTGTTGTGTTGCTGGCCGCCCTGACTCTGGGGCTGGTTGCCAAAGCTCAGTACTCCAACGCTTCCGCGAACGCTGCCGGAATTGATTTTTCCTATGCCGGCTACGGTGCCGGCCAAGCCTTGCCGCATGTTCGCGCGCAGGTGCGTGTTGCACCTACAGGCAGCGACGACACAGGGCAGATTCAGCAGGCACTGGATCACGTTGCATCGCTGCCGATGGGAGCCGATGGTTTTCGTGGCGCGGTGGTGCTGACGCCAGGGCGCTTTCTCGTCCATGGACAACTTGCAATGCGCGTCTCCGGCGTGGTTCTGCGCGGTGCAGGCCCCGGCAAGACAATCCTTCTGGCGAAAGGAAGGTCGCGCCGGAGTTTGATTGAAGTGGGTGGATTGAAGGACCCACACACGGGCTCTACCATTGCCATTTTGAACGACGCAGCAGCAGGAACCCGGGAGCTGCATCTGGCGAGCATCGACGGCCTGAAAGTCGGCGCATCTGTGGTGGTGACTCGTCCCAACACAGCCGAGTGGGACTCCGCCATCGGCATGACCAATCTGCCGGGCAACTTTGCGTCGTTCCGCCTGGACTGGAAGCCGGGCTCACGCAGCATGGTCTGGGACCGCACGATCGTTGCCGTTCATCCCGAAGACAGCTCCGTCACACTGGATGCGCCCATCACGCTGGCGCTGGAGAAGAGATGGGGCGGCGGCACGCTCGCGCTGGTGCACGGCGAGGAGCCACCGGAACATATTGGCATTGAGAACCTGACGCTCGAGAGCAGCTATGACGTCTCCAATCCTGCCGACGAAGAACACGCATGGATCGCAATTCTGATGGACCATCTGCGGGATGGATGGGTACGCCGGGTTACGGCGCGGCACTTTGCCAGCTCCGCGGTGCGCGTCAACAACCGTGCCAGGCGCATCACGGTAGCGGACTGCCAAAGCCTGGAGCCAATTGCAGAGAAGGCCGGTTACCGCCGTCAGAGCTTTGTCGCCAATGGTCAGCAGGTTCTTGTTGTGCATTGCCTGGGCGAGGGCGGAATGAACGACTTCGCGACCGGCATGTTAACAGCGGGCCCGAATGTCTTTCTGGATTGCCTGGCGCGCAATACGCTCGGGGCGAGCGGATCCTTTGAGAGCCTTGCGGCGGGCATGCTCTACGAGCAGGTACATGTGCCTGAAGCCAGGCTGCAATTGATCCTGGACTTCAATCGCGCTCAAGGCGGCGGTTGGACAGCGGCCAATTCCCTGATCTGGAATTCAACGGCGCAGACGCTCGATGCGCTTGGCCCGCCGGATGCGCCGAACCGCGTTGTCGAGAGTGGTCAGCCACTTTTCTCAACGCAGTTGATGAGGCGCACGGGGATGAGTCTCGACGACATCCTGCCGAGCTGGAAAGACACCGCCACCGAAGACGCCACTGCCCCGTTCTTTCGCGCCTCAGCAGCCGCCTCTGCAAGCGAGGCCGCGATGCCACTGCATACGATTGAGATCCTTGGCGGACGGTTTGTTGTCGACGGTCACATCGCATGGGGTGAATCGCAAACGGAAGCATGGTGGAAGGGGGATCTCTCGCGGTGGAGCGCGTTGGATGCAACCGGCTCGAGCGTGACGCGCTTCGTGCCCGGCGTGACCGCTCCGGGAGAAACGGAAGATCTGGCCGCGATGATTGCGCGGTTAAAGCGAGACGGCGTATTGACGATTCAGGTGAATCCGGGGCTGTGGTACGATCGCCGTCGCGACGCGCACACCGACGAAAGACGCGAGGATGCGAATGCGTGGGCGCCTTTCTACGAGATGCCGTGGGCGCGCAGCGGTAAGGGAACAGCGTGGGACGGACTGAGCCGGTACGACCTGACACGCTACAATCCCTGGTACTTTTCGCGCCACAGATCCTTTGCTCGCGAGGCGGCCAAGGCTGGCATCCTTGTTTTCTACGATCTATACAACACACATAATGTGCTGGAGATCGGTCCACACTGGGTCGACAGTCCCTGGCGCCCTGCCAACAATATCAACGACACTGGTTTGCCTGAACCGCCGCCGCTGCGCTTCGACAATCGCAACAATCTTGGAAACCGATTCTTCAGCATTGCCTATCCACCGCTGCGGGAGCTGCATCGTGCCTACATCCGGCACACGCTCGACGAACTGGCCGATCAACCGAACGTGATCTTTGGCCTCGCTTACCAGTACGCAGGTCCCTTGAGCTTCCAGCAATTCTTTCTGAAGACGATTGCAGAGTGGGAACTCGAACACGGCCGGAAGGTGCGCGTAGCGTTAACAACCAGCAAGGAAAGTACCGACGCGATCATGGCCGATCCAATGTGGTCGAAACATGTCTCCGTGATCGATATGCGTTATTGGCAATATCAGCCGGATGGCTCGCTCTTCGCGCCCAGGGCGGGCATCGACCGGGCTTTCCGCGAACAGATTACGGCGAAGTTTCCCGGCTATACGGATGTGCCTCCGCCAACGACCGAACTGCTAGCCTACAAGGCAATTCGCGAGTACCACGACCGCTATCCCCAGGTGGCCCTGATGCCGATGGTGAATGGAGGTGGGATTGTGCCTGTGCTGATGGCTGGTGCTGCCGCTCCCTCGGCGTTGCGACCGCGGCCAGTGAGCGAAGTTGTGGCCACCTCAGCTCACGCAGACTGCCCACCGACGACCGATGCAATTCCGCGGGATTGCTCGCAGCCGAGCGCCACGCGAGCGCAGACGTCGGATGGAGTGGTGTGCAACTTCGTATACAAGTACCTGCGCGATGACCTGATGCACATGGAGCCAAAGGACGGATGGACCGGCGATCCGCAGACAACGTGGACACTGGCACGCGAGAGCAACGGTCCAACCCTGATCTACTCGCTGAGCGGGCAAGCCGTTACGGTGAAACACAAGCTGCATGTAAAATCGGCGCTTTGGTTCAACCCGCGCTCAGGCAAAGAGTACGAAGCCAAAGCAAGACAAGCCGAAAGGGAAACAGCCTACGACAAACCGGATGCTGGCGAATGGCTGCTTTTGCTGCAATAGGGGAGACCATGTAATCCCTTATCGCTCTGCCCGATTCTTGTTGCCGCACTTTTTCTGGGGTGGTTCATGAGGATGGCAGTTGCACGCGTATCGCTCCGCCACTGGCGCTGACGCTTGGCCACGAACTCCGGCCCATTGTTCGCACGCAGGATTTCCTGGGCAGATCGCCCCCTCAGGCAACAGTCCAGTAAACTGCAAACCGATCCCAACTCTGGTTCAGAGGCCTCAAGTGAACCTCTTCCGACTGGCCGGTCATGCGGAAATGAAGCAGAGCCCCTGGCACCGCGTGAACCCCAATCACCGCGACCATCGAATCGTATCGCATCTACGGTCAACCCTGATCTGGCACAATCGCGAGGGCGAGCTGGTATCCGTACCGCACGATTCTTGCTGATGCCGGGCACATACGCCCTGAGAATTTCGCAACGCCACAATCGACAACGCACCACGGTTCATGCGAAGCTGACAACTGTTTTCCGCAGGGCTGGTCCGAAGCCGGTTTCGCGGCCGATGCTTTTACCGCAAGCACGTCAGAGATTTCTAGCAGGGCGGCGGCTGAACGTACAAATCTCCCGGCTGCGGTTTTCAACGACGAAACGCACCTGCCCTGAAAACGAAAATGCCCTCGGGATCGCCAGCAGCTAAAGGGGGAAGCGATATGCAGGACAAACGGCTGGAAATGCTCCTTACACATCTTGACGCGCTTCTTCCTGCGTTGGAGGCAACCTATAAGGACATACATGCTCACCCGGAATTATCGATGCAGGAGATCCGAACGGCGGGAATTGTAGAAGGCCAACTGAGAGAACTTGGGTTTGAGGTGACCGCTGGAGTGGGCAAAACCGGGGTTGTGGGTTTGCTCCGTAACGGCGCCGGCCCCGTTGTGATGCTGCGCGCGGATATGGATGCTTTGCCGATCCAAGAAGCAACTGGGCTTGACTACGCGAGTAAAGCCACAGGAACTGGTCCCGACGGAGCGGAGGCTCCAGTAGCGCATTCCTGCGGCCACGACATGCACGTTGCCTGTTTGTTGGGCGCTGCCAGCCTGTTCGCGAAGGCTCGCGACGCCTGGACGGGCACCCTCATGGCAGTGTTTCAGCCGGGCGAGGAGATTGGACAGGGGGCTCAGGCGATGATCGACGACGGGCTGGTCGAGAGATTTCCAAAGCCTGACGTCGTGTTAGGCCAGCACGTGATGAGCTTGCCTTCCGGAAAGATAGATTGGCGAGACGGCGTTGTCACTTCGGCGGCCGACAGCCTGCAGATTCGGATGTTTGGCCGCGGAGCACATGGATCAATGCCCGAAGCCAGCATTGATCCCGTAGTAATGGCTGCTTCGACCGTGCTGCGGCTACAGACAATTGTGTCGCGGGAAGTGGCGCCAACCGATAGCGCCGTCCTCACGGTCGGATCGCTACAGGCGGGGACAAAAGAGAATGTGATTCCGGATGAGGCGATCATCAAGCTGAACGTGCGCACTTTTGACGAAGGTGTTCGAAGCCGCATCCTGGCGTCAATCACGCGGATTGTGAATGCGGAGTCAGAAGCTGCCGGTGCTCCAGAACCACCTGAGATTACTCCGCTCGATCAATATTCTCTGGTATCGAACGATCCGGTCGCCACCAAGAGAGTGGTGGATGCCTTTCGTCAATACTTTCCAGAGGAATCCATCGAGCAGACAAAGCCAACCATGGCGAGCGAAGATTTTGGTTGCTTCGGCGCTCAGTGGCACTCGCCGTCTGTGTACTGGTTTATTGGCGGAGCCGATCCTGAGACTTATGCGCAGGCCAAACGAGAAGGCAAGCTCCATACGTTGCCTACAAATCATAATCCGCGCTTTGCGCCGGTTTTGCACCCGACACTGGAAACCGGCATCAAGGCCCTGGTGATTGCGGCACACGCCTGGATGGCATCATGAGCAATGCGTTGGCAGAAGGGCAACATCTCCTTGGAACATTTGCGGTTGTGCTCGACCTGGTCGGCACTTTTGTTTTTGCGCTGAGTGGCGCGGTTGCCGGAGTCAGGAACAGGTTTGACCTGTTTGGGCTCATGGTTCTTGCGTTTGTTACCGGCAATGCCGGCGGAATCACTCGCGACCTTCTGATTGGGGCGGTTCCGCCGGCCGCACTCACCAATTTGCAGTACCTCTGGATTTCGATCATCGCCGCGCTCGTCGTCTTCGTCTGGAACCGCAAGATCAATGTTCAGGGCAAGCTTATTCTCGGCCTGGACGCCGCAGGCCTTGCCTTGTTCGCAGTCACCGGGACCCAAAAGGCGCTGGCAGCCGGATTGAATCCCGTGATGGCGGCGCTGCTGGGGATGTTGACCGGGATTGGGGGCGGGGTGATTCGCGACGTGCTCGTGAATCAAACGCCGGTTGTCCTGCAGTCTGATATCTATGCTGTTGCAGCACTCGCGGGAGGAGCGGTCGTCGTTACAGGGAGTTGGCTTCACATCCCGTCTTTTGTGGGAATGCTGATTGGTTTGGCGATCTGTCTCGGGCTTCGCTTGATGGCGATATTCCGGGGCTGGCATCTCCCTCTTGCACGGCCATCCTCGTAATGGCTAAGCATCAAGCCACAGACGAAGGCTGGCTTGCGAAATACCGGGGCGTATCTTCTGTCGAGTTCGATTCGCTTTACCAAACCGACTTCGGTCTTGCCGTCACCGACGAGCGGACAGTCGCACATTTTCTACACCTGTTGCTCGACATCGCCAGGGAGCGAGAGGCCGTTTGTCAGTGCGTCTCTGCAGGGACGTCTTGTGCTTAACAGGCCGGTAAAGCCGCTATCTGCAGCTCTGCGAGGATGCATTGAACCGCTTCCTCGGCAGCCCGGTCTATCGGATCTGAGAGGCTCATCGAAATAGGCTGCTGGGGATGGATGGTAATGGCGTAGAGAGTCACATCGGGTCCGCCACCCTGGATGTAGAATACGTCGAGCAGATCCTTCACGCCTACATCGTGTGCCGTCAGCGTGGGTGGATAGTCCCGGGAGAATCGCGGTGTGGTGCGCGTGACCGTGCCGGGTGCGTTGCCGTCGGCCGCGGCGTCAATCAGCACAATGTGGTCGGCGCTCTGAAGCGGCTCCAGCAGCGTGAAGCCGCCGGTGCCGCCGTCGAGGCATTCCACGCCTTCGGGCAGACTCAATTGCTCCAGCCTGCGCACGACATGCACGCCCACGCCCTCATCCGCCATGAGCACGTTGCCAAGGCCGAGAATCAGAGTCTTGCCCGGGCTACTTGTCATTCTTCACCCGCTCGAACTTCCATCCTCCAACGATAGAGGAGATGGTGCCACGGCCTTCAATGTAGTCGTGATAGAAGGCGAGGTAGATGTGGATGATGACGAAGCAGACGAAGAACCAGAGGAAGATGTGGTGCCAGAAGCGGACACCGAAGTCTCCACCAAGCAGAGGCACGACCCATGCGAAGAGATGCGGTAGCCACGCCGTACTCATGGGCGCGTAGAGGGCAAAGCCGGTGATCATCTGAAGGAGGAACACGATGAACGTAAGGAAGTAAATCAAGGCAGCGAGAGAGTTGTGGCCGGTGGAAATGGGGCCATGCAACTTTGTCTGTAATACGTCGGCTTTGATTACTTCCACAATCTCCTGCCGCTGCCATCTCTTCAGCGGGATAAAGTTCTTCAGCTGGGCGTATCTGTTGCCAACGAAGCCCCAGTAGATGCGTGCAAAGAAGTTAATGATGTAGATCCAGGCCGAGGTGAAATGAATGAAGCGAACCCAGCCAAACCAGTACTGCTGATATGCTTCCGGCGTATAGAGCAGGTGAAAGGGATGTCCGATGAGGTAGCCGGTGATACAGAGAGCGACCAGTGCCGCGGCATTGATCCAGTGGTACGCGCGGACCGGGAGCTCCCAGACATAGACGCGCCGGTATTCGGTGGGTCCGTGGCCATTGGAGCGAAAGACATCGCGAACGGGTTCTCCGGAAGTGCTCATGGGCATCACTCGAAGGAAACCTGGTGGAGGTGCCTTCCCTGCGGATCGTAAAGATGTACGGCGCAGGCCAGGCACGGATCAAAGGAATGGATGGTGCGCAGAATCTCCACCGGCTGTTCGAGATTGGCAACAGGCGTGCCAATCAGCGCCTGCTCGAAAGATGAGCGCTGCTGGCGAGCATCGCGCGGCGAGCCGTTCCACGTCGTCGGCACCACGAGCTGATAGTTCTCGATGGCGCCGTTGTGAATCTTGATGAAGTGCGCCAGCGCACCGCGGGGAGCTTCGGTCAGCCCCACTCCTTCGGCATCGGTGGGCCAGGTCTTCGGCTCCCACATCTGCCCGTTGAAGGTGGAGACCTCATTGATCTTCACGTGCTCCATGAGCTGGTCAAAGTAGTCTTTCAGCCATGTCATGGCCAGCGCGGCATCCAGGGCGCGAGCTGCGGTGCGGCCCAGCGTGCTGAAGAGCGCAGC
Organism: Acidobacteriota bacterium; assembly: GCA_021781255.1. The sequence goes on along the minus strand of JAJXXG010000383.1, from coordinate 632 downwards.
CACCGGCACGTTGAGCTTGCCCAGGGTCTCGCCGACCAGTTCCTTAACATCGGAGTGGCCTGCCGCATACGCGACGATAAGGCGTGCCAGCGGGCCCACCTCCATGGGATTTTCATTCCATCGAGGCGTCTTGAGGAACGAATACTTGTCGTGCCCTTCCAGTGTCTCGAAGGGTGGCCTGGGGCCGGTATAGTTCAGCTTTGTCTCGCCGCTCCACGGATGGAGGCCGGTATTGTCGCCGCCCTCGTAGCTGTACCAGGAGTGAGCGATGTACTCCTTGATCTCCTGCGGATTGCGCGCGTTCACCGGATGCACTGTGCTCAGGTCGCGATTCAGGACGACGCCGCGCGGATAGCGGAAGGACTCTGGCTGGTTGTATCCCTTGGTGGGAAACTCGCCATAGCTCAGGTAGTTCGTCAGCCCGCCACCCCACTGTGCCCAATCCTTGTAGAAACCGGCAACCGCAAGCACATCGGGAATGTAGACCTCATTCACAAACTCATTGGCCTGCGTGATGAGGCGCGAGACCAGGTTGAGCCGCTCAGAGTTGATGGCCGCCACCTCATTGGTGTTGATCGAACAGGGCACGCCACCGACGAGATAGTTCGGATGTGGATTCTTGCCACCGAACA
>JAJXXG010001267.1 GCA_021781255.1 Acidobacteriota bacterium | reverse complement strand
AGACTTCGCTCGAAAAGCAGACCGCGCATTACGCGCTTGGTCCGGCCGGTTACGTGGGCGCAGGCGGCGTGCTTCCGCCTGCACTTGTAGGTTTTGACAGTGATGCAGAGACCGTGACCGCCAATTACTCACTCACCTCCGGGCCCGCTACGCTCACCATCATTGAGTACCCCACGCCGCAGCTCGCCATCGCCGCCGAGACACGCATCAGCAACTACATCAAAGCCGGCACCAAAGCCCAGCCGCCTTTTCCCAAGCCGCTGGTTGACTCCGACCAGGCATCGCTCGAAGTCCGACGCAGCGGACTGCTCGTTGCCCTCGTCAGCGGCGACGCCATTCCCGATGAAAGCCATCGCCTGCTTGAGTCGGTCTACTTCAATGAGAACCTCATCTCCGTTCCCAACGGCGGCGTATCGGAAGTGGCCAAAACCGGGAAGTTGCTCATGGGTATCGCCGCTTTGGTGCTCATCGGTTCCTTCACTGCGCTGCTGCTTGGCTTCTTCCTCGGCGGGGGCCGCGCGCTCTATCGCATCATTCGAGGCAAGCCCGCCTCTTCGGTCTACGAGGCCGAGTTCATCCGACTGAACCTTCCCAAGTGATGCCTCTGGGCAGCAGTGCCCCATTTCTGCAATCGATTTCCTTCAGGACCGAAAAAGTTTGCACGGTCCGCATCTGATGCGTAACCGCCGGGGGATAACCTGTGGAAAATAGGGAGAAAACCCCAAGAAACCTACACAAAAAGCCAAAGATCTTCGCGCGAAAACGCCGAAGAAAAAGCGAAATTCACAGTCGCGTTCGACCTTGTTAAGTCAATTTAAATCATTCATTTATAATGACTTATTTCCGCTCTGATTTGGTCTTGACACTCCGGTTCCCTCCACCTACTATGCAGCCAGAAAGTTCTGATGGCTTTGCCTCCGTTGGAACTATTCTCCCTAAGGAAAAGGCCGCCCAGTTGCCGGGTGGCCTTTTCCGTTTCCCCCTGCAAAGCTTCCATAAGAGTTCATCGCTTGGCTTCTTCGCCCTCGGGCTGCGCTTCGCCTTCGCTCCACTGCTTGCCACACGTCTCACAAAGCCACTGGTTCGCAGGCTCCACATCTTCCAGCACAGGATCCGCTGCGCCGCATGCCGGACACGCCGGCACCTCATACTCCGGCACCTGCAGTGAGGCTTCATCCACGATGTCCTGCGGAATCGGCTTCTCCAGCAACTCACGTGCACGGTCCAGCTCGTCTGCCGCCACCACCACGCGCATACTTCCTGCATCCCACGGATTCGCGCCGCCTTCAATCCAGCTTTCAATCTCCGCGCGCCGCAGCACTTCGTGGATCTGCTTTGCCTGCTGCACTGAGCTGCAACTGCACAAGGGCGTCTTCCACGTGTATTCGTGTCCGCCCGCGTCTTCACCCTCGGCATTTTCGCCATCGCCGCCCGTCTGGGCTCTCTGCACACGCTGCTTCGGCGTCCGCGGCGCTGAAGGGTCATCCAGGCCGCGCGACTGCATCTCGCCGCGCAGCACCTGCTGTGCCACTTCAGTCAGGCTGGCAAAGTCCTCCGCCAGCTCATTCAGTTCTCCGTCTGATTTGCTGCGATAAAGCTCGCTCAGAGCCTGCCAGTCCCGGCTTGGATCCATCTGCATAGGCTGCAGTATATCCGCACCGCGCGAATTGCCCGCTTCGCGCTCTGGAAGTCCCCCTCAGTGGAAGGCCTTCCAGCCAATATCGGCGAGCATGGCCCTGCCCACCACCAGCGCTGTAACCGTTACAGCCGCAAACAGACAGGTCCAGAACCCAATCCGATTGAAAGGCACAAAGAGCGTCCCCTGGTGCCCCGTTAGCGTAATTCCTGCGTGACTGGGAAGCAGCGCGCGCACCGCCACGGCCACCAGAAATCCCGCAGCCCAGACGAGCGCAATGCGAACGGCAAGCAGAATGGTCTGATCCATCTATCGCGCCTCTCCGCCCGGAAGATTCGGCCGTCAAGAGAGCCCTCCTGAGGGCTGCTTTCCGGACAAGCCCCAACTTTACCGGAGACGGCCGCAACGATACAATCGAGGAGGAGCCGCCGACGTAGCTCAGCTGGTAGAGCAGCTGATTCGTAATCAGCAGGTCGTCAGTTCAAGTCTGACCGTCGGCTCCATTTCCCCGGCGCATTTCCCCGCAGAAAATTCATCGCTCGCCGTCCCTGAGTTGGCGACTTCAGAGTGTGTTCACCAGCACACCCAACTTCTCCAGCAGGTCGTCGCGCATCCTGCGCAACTCGTCCATGGGTGGCGGTGCGGCGCTGGCCGCCTGCTTTTCAGCACACTGCAGCATGCTCTGCGCCATGCAATGAATGCGTGTGTGCAGCTTGTCCAGATCCATCAGTGCGGAGTCTGTGGCGCGACCGTTGTTTAGCTCCATCTTGAGCCAGGTTTCAAATCCGCATTCCTCCGGCTCGCGCAGTCCGCTGCAGCTTCGCTCGCCGCGCAGGCACTCTTCCACTTCGTGCAGCCAGGCGCGATGTTCCACCGCGGCATGAAGAGCCGGCCAGTGTTCCGGCGCAATGGCTCGGGCACGTGCCCACTCAGAGGGCGGTCGCCACGTTTGCACCCACTTTGCCACTTCTGACGCGGGCATCGGTCGCGCTATCCCATAGCCCTGCGCGTGTTCACATCCAAGCCGAAGCAGCATCAGTCCATGTTCCACGGTCTCCACGCCTTCTGCCAGTGCCTTTCGCCGGAAGGCCGACGCCAGACCCAGCACACCTTCCAGCATGGTCAGATACTCGGGATTGTCCAGCATGTCATGCACAAAGGTCCGGTCAATCTTCAGCAGATCCACGGGAAGCCGCTTCAGATAGGACAGCGAAGAATAACCCGTGCCAAAGTCATCCAGCGCGAAGGACACACCCAATCGCGCACAGTTTCGAATCACCTCTGACACGAGCGTCACATCTTCCAATGCACTCGTCTCCAGCAGTTCAAGCTCAAGGCTTGAGGCCGGAACCGTGGGATGCTCAGCCAGCATCTTTGCCAGCCGATCTACAAAATCCGGCTGTTGCAACTGCTGCGGATCAAGATTCACGCTGACGGCAATCTCCGCTCCTTCGGCGCGCCAGCTTTCCATCTGCCTCAGCGCTGTCTCAATCACCCATTCACCCAGCTCCACGGCAATGGGATGACCCTCCACCACGGGCAGGAACTGAGCCGGTGACAGCAGCCCCACATCCGGGTGGCGCCAGCGCAGCAGGGCCTCTGCGCCCAGAACCTTCCCCGTGCGCATATTCACCTTGGGCTGGTAGAAGAGCTCGAATTCATTTGCCTGCATCGCATTGCGAATGCGCCCAATGTCCTCATGGTGCCCGCGCACACTGCGGTCTTCTCTGGGATCAAACACATGCAGGCGATTCTTACCTTCCAACTTGGCCTGATACATCGCCTGGTCGGCCTGCCGCAACAACTGGTCTGGGTCCACATCCTGAGGTTGCGGATACACCGTCACGCCAAGACTTGCTGATACCGTAAGCGTCAGGTTGCCCACCTGCACAGGCTGGACAATCTGCGCGATCACTCGCTCCAACACCATGTCTGAATCTTCGGCTCCATCCAGGTCCGGCAGCATCAATGCAAATTCATCTCCGCCCAGGCGAGCCAACGTGTCCCCTTCGCGCAGTACGCCTGTCACACGCGCTGTCAGTGCTCGCAGCAGCTCATCGCCCGCCTCGTGACCATGCAGCTCATTGATCTGGCGGAAATTGTCCAGGTCCATACAAGCAACCGCGAGCGGATGCCCGCGCCGGTTCGACTGCGCCATTGCCTGATGCATGCGATCAGCCAGCAGCAC
>JAJXXG010000884.1 GCA_021781255.1 Acidobacteriota bacterium | reverse complement strand
GTCCGCCGATCCTCACCGTGGGATTCGACAGGATGCAGCCTGTGCAACATGCGCTTCTCACTGCCTGGGGCTCCTGGCAACCCGGCAAGGCCGGCGCGCCGGCGCAGCACGTCCAGCACCTTCACGCCAGCGATCTGCAACAGGAACTGGATGCATGCGCCCATTGGTGCATGCAACTGCTCGGCGCCAATCCGGAGGCCCGCGTACTCGTGATTTCGCGGGAGGTGGCCGAGCATCGCGGCGCCATCGAGCGGGCCTTCCTGCGCCATGCTCCTGCCGCAGCCGATCCAGTGTTTGAGTTCTCGCTCGGCATCCCGCTGAGCCAGGCGACCGTGCCGCGCGCCTACCTGACAATGTTGCGTTGGCTTGATGGCGCACTGGAAGAGACCGCCGTCGACTGGCTGCTCGCGACGGGGTTTGCGGCACAGGATGCCGACGAATCGGCCGCATTGCAGGCCTGCATGCGCTGGCTGCGTCGCGCCGGCCTGCAGCGCCCCGCGTGGACTCTGGATGCTTTTGCCCGCCAGCGTATCGGGGGCGGAGCGCTCCCCGCCGCATGGATCGAGCGCACGCTGGCAGCGCGGGAGCATCTGCTCGCCGCAGCGCATCCACCGCGCCATCCGCTCGAATGGGCTGCGCTGGTCCCTGAACTTCTAAACCGGATGCGCCTGACAGGCGAGCGCAGATTTTCAAGCGCAGACTACCAGGCCGCTCGCCGATGGGAGCAGGCGCTGGACACTTGCGGATCACTTGGCTTCAACGGACGCCACATCTCGTGGCAGGATTTTCTTGCAGCATTGGCCCGCATCGTAGAGGAGACTCTTTTCGCGCCTGAATCGATCCATGCCCCCATCCAGATTACGGGACCTGTCGAGTCCGCAGGACTTCTCGCCGATGCAATCTGGTTTCTTGGCGCAGATGAAGATTCCTGGCCCGCCACCGGATCGGCACACCCATTGCTGCCCCTGCAGGTGCAACGAGACGCGGCCATGCCGCACGCCAGCCCGCTGCACGACTGGGAGTTGGCTCAGAGCATCACCGTGCGGCTGCTGGCTTCCGCGCCCATCGTTCACTTCAGCTATGCTCTCCAGAAAAACACGATGGAGACGAGACCGTCGCGCATCGTCCTCAGGCTTGCCGGCCCATCTACGCCTTTGCCGGGATCAACAGTAGAGCCAATTCAGCCGCGTACCATCCGCTACCACGACACATCCCGCATCCCTTTGCCGGCACATCGCGCGCATGGCGGAGCAGGTCTCTTGAGCGCACAATCGCAGTGCCCGTTCAAGGCCTTTGCGACCACGCGCCTGGATGCGCAGGATTGGGATCCCGCCGAACCGGGATTGAATGCAATGCAGCGCGGGCAGCTTCTGCATCATGTGATGCACGCAGTGTGGGGTGGACCGCCCCATGGACTCAGCAATCTTGACGATCTGCATAGACGATCGGATTTAGCGGCGTTCGTTGCGCATCATGTGCGCAGAACAGTCGCAGAAAAACTGCCCGAAGGAGTGCGCGACCGAATGTCGCGCCGTTACCTTGCGCTGGAAGAGCAGCGGCTGGTCCAGTTGGTGACGGAGTGGCTCGGGTATGAAGCGACACGCCTGTCGTTCCGTGTTGAGCAGGTCGAGGCGCCCGCTGTCGTGCAGATCGCCGGGCTTACATTGAAACTGCGCCTGGACCGCATTGACTGCCTCAACGACGGAAGCCTGCTGGTCATTGACTACAAGACGGGCAGTGTCTCCATCAGAGACTGGGAACTACCGCGTCCACAAGACGTGCAGCTTCCGCTCTATGCCACGTTTGCCCTTCCTGAACCGCACACGGCAGGTGGACTGGTCCTGGCCCAGGTGCAGACCGGAAAGTTCCGCTTTGCCGGGTGCGTCGCGGATCCATCGACCACTCTGTTTGGAGGGCTCAAGGGTAGCAGCCTTTTGATGAAGCACCGCCTGACAGATGACCAGCTCAGCGCGTGGCGGGAGACCATCGAGCAACTTGCGCGAGACTATCTTGCAGGCGATGCCGCCGTGGATCCGCGCAAATATCCTGAGACCTGCGTCGCGTGCGGACTCCAGACCTTGTGCCGCATCCAGGAGCAGCAGCCATCAGTCGTACTCGAAGAAGAAGAGCCGGAGGCCGACGATGACTAAGCTCCCAAGCCGGCTTATGCCATCAGGCACTCTGCCGCCGGACCCTCTGCCACCGGATCATGATCAGCGCACCCGCGCGCTCGATACGGGGCGATCCATTCTGGTGGAAGCGCCTGCCGGATCTGGAAAGACCGACTTGCTGACGCGCCGCTTTCTGCGCCTGCTGGCTGAAGTGGATGAACCCGGGCAGATCGTTGCCATTACATTCACCAGGGCGGCCGCTGCCGAGATGCGCCACCGCATTCTTGCAGAGCTTGAGAAGGCTGGAGCGAACGGCGCACCCGGCCCCGATGCAGATGCGGACACCATGAAATCCCTGGCGTGGAAGGCAATGGAACGAGCCCGGATGCATAACTGGCAAATCAACGACCTTCCGGCGCAGTTGCGCATTTCCACCATCGACTCCTTCTGCCGCGATCTTGCATTGCAACAGCCATTCCTCTCCGGGCTGGGCGCCGATCTGAACATTTACGGGCAGCCGACAGAACTGTACCGGCGCGCCGCGCGGCGCACCCTGGAGAAAGTCGAGGCTGGCGACGCAAGACTGCGCGCCGCCATTGAGGCGCTGCTGTCGTGGCGCGACAACTATTGGATGGAGATGGAGGATCTGCTCGTCACAATGCTCGCCAGGCGCGACAGCTGGATGCACGGCTTTGTGCTGGAGCGAAATCAAGAAATGGATCTATTGCGTGCCCGGCTCGAGCGGCCATTTACGCAAGCCATCCGTACTCATCTAAGCCGCATGCATGATTTGCTCGACCGCGTTCCCGGCGGCCATGATGAAATTCTTTCGCTTGCCCGCTTCGCCTGTGAGCAGATGAATCACACACTGCACAGGGACCTTGCGGAGCTGACGCAGATCCCGTCCGGCCCCTTTTCAGACAGCACGATGATGGACGACGCACGGTACGCATGGAATAGCGTCGCGGCGCTTTTACTCACGCAAGAGGGGAATCTTCGCCGGCGGATCGACAAGACCCTCGGGTTCCCCCAGGACGCCAAGCGCGAAAAGGAGCGGTTGGCTTCGCTGATTCAGAGCCTTCGCGGAGTCGAGGGCTTTGAGGCTGCGCTCGCGGCGGTCACAGACCTGCCCTCCGCTGCCTACTCTGAAGATGAGTGGAGGATTGTGCAGGCATGCTTCATCGTGCTCAGTCAGGCCGCGGCGGAGCTGCGTGTGGTGTTCGCGGAAGCCGGAGCCATGGACTTTATTGAAATCGCTCAGATGGCTCAGAGCGTTCTGCAGGAGGAGGATGGCACTCCGAGCGAGGCCGCAATCGCCGTCGCGGATGGAATTCATCACCTGCTAGTGGACGAGTTCCAGGATACAAGCCGCAGACAACATCGCCTACTGGCCAGTCTTGTTGCCGCATGGCCGGGAACGGAGAATCGCAGCCTGTTCGTCGTAGGCGATCCGAAGCAGTCTATCTATTTCTTCCGTGACGCGGATGCCGAACTGTTTCCGCGTGTTGCGTCACTTGGGCTTGAGACACCCGCCGGCCCTGCCGTAGCGCTCGATCGCGTCTCGCTTAAAGCGAACTTCCGCACAGATCCATCGCTGGTTGGTGCCGTAAATCAGATATTCGAACCCATCTTTGCAGTGGATGACGGCAGTGGCGTCAGCTTTCTCGCTGCCCAGCCCGCGCGCAAACCTGGCTCCTCGACGGGCCCTCGTCTGAGGTTGCACCTGGAGTTCATGCCCAGAACGCAACAACGACGCGGCAATTTGGCGCAGTTTACGCAGCAGAACAACAAAGGCGAGGAGGCTAGAGAAGCTGCCCAGGCCGCTCAATTGCAAGAGATGGTCGCTCTCATCCGCAGTCACAGCGATCGCATCGAGAAGGCGCGCTCCAGCGGCGATAAATACAGAATTGCGGTGTTGGGCCGCACGCGCACGGCCCTGGCGCTGGTCGCGGACGCTCTCCACGAGGCCTCGATTCCCTTTCGTGCGGTGGAGCTTGAACAACTGAAAACCCGCCCTGAGATTCTGGATGCTCTTGCGCTGGGGCGTGCGTTGCTCAATCCGCAGGACCGAGTGGCATGGCTGGGTGTGTTGCGCGCGCCATGGTGCGGGCTGTCCCTGGACGATCTTCACGTCATCGCCGGCACAGACGATTCCAATCCACCGGAGCCTCCGATTCCTTCGCTGCTGCCCGAACGGCATCAAGCACTCAGCGATCATGGCCATGCTGCCGTGGGCCGCATTATGACGGTGCTCGATGCATTGCCCGGCCTGCGCGCTTCCCTGCCAACCGCAACGCTGGGTACCTGGCTCGAACAAGCATGGATAATGCTCGGCGGCGAGCTCTGCGTGGACTCTGCGGCACGAGCGAATCTAAATCTCCTGTGGAGTTGTCTGGACCAATTGCCCGATGGCGCGGAAGGTCTGTTGGGACCCGGCCTTGACTCGGCTCTGAAAGAGCTGACTGCTCTGCCCGATCCCGCCGCGAGCTGCGACTGTGGCGTGCAGTTGATGACGATTCACAAGTCCAAAGGTCTGGAGTTTGAAGTGGTGATCGTGCCGGACCTTCAGGCTCGATCCGCAAGTACCCATGGCAAGCTGCTCTCCTGGCTTGAGCGCGGGCTGGCAGAACCGGACGAATCTGGCGAGATGACCGAGTTTCTCGTGGCGCCTCTTCAAACCAGGGGCGCAGATCGAGGGCAGGCAAAGCAGTGGGTCGATCGTGAATTCCGGAAACGGGAGTTGCAGGAGATGCGGCGCATTCTCTATGTTGCCGCGACACGCGCACGCGAAGAATTGCACTTGTTTGCACGGCCGACGTACAAGGAAGAGCAGGGCGAGCTGGTGCTGGCGCCACCCGCCGACTCGCTGCTCGCCACCGCATGGCCCGCATTGTGGCAGCCGGTCCAGGAGAGCTTTGATGCATGGAAAACCGCACAGGCGAGGTCGCAGGATTCCGCCGGCGGTACCCTACAATCCATTGCCGCATCAGAGGGAAGCAACCTCCTAATGATGTCCTCGCCGGCTGGAGCCACAATCCTGCGCCGGCTGGAGCCAGACGTTATCGCGGCAAGCCTGGTGCTTCCTACCACGCATAGGCCGATTGGCGAAGCCTCACAAAGCGAGACGAAACTCTACAAACGCCATGAAGGCGGCCGGCTTGCGCGCGCGCTTGGCACCGCTGTCCATGCACTGCTGGAACAGCTGGCCCGGCTGCGCACCGGCGGCGACTGGGATTCAGCACGCGCGGCACTGGCTGCGATGGAAGGCCGCATCATCGCTCAGGCGCGCGCCGCGGGAGCTGCTCCTTCTCATGCAGCATCCATCGCCAAAGAGGCGGTGGGAATTGCGCTTGAGGCCTCCAGCGAACCAGTGGGACAGTGGATTCTCTCTCCGCACACACAGGCTGCCAGCGAAGCTGCATGGACCGGCGTCGTGAAGGGCGCACTGCGCACCGTGCGCGTGGACAGGGTCTATCGCGCTGGGCCCGAGCCATTGTCGGAAGGCGACTCCACCACCTGGCTTATCGATTACAAGACAACTCAGGTTGCAAGCGCAGATCCCGCTGAGTCTGTTGCCGCATTGCGTGCCATGTTCGCGCCGCAGTTGAGCGCCTATGCCGCGGTGCTTACCAATCTTGACCAGAAGGCAACCATCCACGCGGGGCTCTATTACCCGAGGATGCGCTTGTTCGATTGGTGGATGGTCGAAGACTGATCGGCCCTCAGCCGGTGCTTTTCTTTTCTTTCTGCGCTGCGAGGCTCTTGTGGTGCCTCACATCCGCGCCCTGCACCCAGAAGATCACGTCCTCTGCGATGTTGGTTGCGTGGTCGGCAACGCGCTCAAGAGCGCGGCAGATCATCAAGGCATTCAGCGCCTGCGGAGCAATGCGGCTCTGCTCCTCCATCACCTTGGTGAGCGCCTTGTAGGCGGCCCGATTCATCGCGTCCACCGCGTCGTCCATGGTCAGCACGGCGCGGGCAACTTCGGTATCGCCCTCGATGAACGACTGCAGACTCTTGCGAACCATTTCGGCGGCCAGTGTTGCCATCCGCGGAATATCTACGGGCAGTTCGGTCACCGGCATCTGTTCCATATTGCGCACGCGGTCACTGATGCTTTTGGCGGCGTCGCCCACTCGCTCAAGATCGGCGTTGATCTTGATCACGCTTAGTATGAAGCGCAGGTCTATGGCCATGGGTTGCTCCATCGCCAGCATGTCCAGCGCCGACTGATCAATGTCGCGCTCCATGCGATTGATGGCATTTTCGCTGCGGCTGACCAGATCGCAGATGGACAGGTCGCGCACGCGATAGGCCTCAATGGCGCGCTGAATCGCCTGCTCCGCCAATCCCGCCATCACCAGCAGGTTTTCCTTCAACTCATCCAGACTTTGTTGAAACCGAATGCGCGTCATCCGAACCTGCCTGTGATGTAGTCCTCAGTGCGTTTATCGCTGGGGTTGGTAAAGATCTTATGCGTCGAGTCGAACTCCACCATACGGCCATTCAGAAAGAATCCCGTCTTCTCTGCCACGCGAGCCGCCTGCTGCATGTTGTGCGTCACAATCACGATAGTGTACTGCGATTTGAGCTGAAAGATGAGGTCTTCAATCTTTGATGTCGAAACCGGATCGAGCGCCGAAGCCGGTTCGTCCATGAGGAGCACTTCAGGATCCACCGCCAGTGCGCGCGCGATACAGAGCCTTTGTTGCTGGCCGCCGGACAAACTGGCGCCGGATTTCTTCTTCAGGTCGTCCTTCACTTCGTCCCACAGCGCGGAGTCCTTCAGAGACCGCTCGACGATCTCATCGAGCGCGTGGCGATTCCGGAATCCATTCAATTTCAGGCCGGACGCCACGTTGTCATAGATGGACATTGTGGGAAAGGGATTGGGACGCTGAAAGACCATGCCGACACGCCGCCGGATCTCGACTGGCTTCGCGTCCTCATAGATATCGAGGTCGCCGATGCGCACAGTCCCCGTGACGCGCGCAATCGGATTGGTCTCATGCATCCGGTTCAAACAGCGCACAAAGGTGCTCTTGCCGCAGCCCGAAGGTCCTATCAGCGCCGTGGCATGATTGGCCGGGATGTTCAGATTGATGTCCTGCAGCGTGTGATTCGCGCCGTACCACGCATTCAGGTTGATTACCTCGATGCCAACGCCCACTTAGCTTGCCCCCTTCAAGACGCCGCGGCTGGTCACGTAACGCACCAGGGATACGGCGAGCACAATCAGCACAATCAGCACCAGCGCTCCTGCCCAGGCCAGCTTGTGCCATTCATCATACGGTGAGATGGCGTAGACATAAATCTGCAGCGGCAGCGCCGCGATGGGCTCATTCAAGCTGGTGCTCCAGAAGGAATTGCCCAGCGCCGTGAAGATCAGAGGCGCGGTCTCGCCGGCTACGCGCGCAAAAGCAAGCATGCAGCCAGTGATGATGCCCGGCGACGCCGTCCGGACCGTAATGGAAAGCACTGAGCGCCAGTTGGGCACACCCAGGCCGAGCGCGGCCTCACGCACGGCATGGGGCACCATAAGCAGCATCTCTTCTGTCGTACGGCACACCGTGGGGATCATCATGATACCCAGCGCCACGCCGCCGGAAAACGCTGAAAAGTGGCCGAGGAGGGGCATATAGCGGACGTGCGGGCTCACAATCAATGCGTACGCGGCCACGCCCATCACAATGGAGGGCACTCCGTTCAGCACATCGGCGGTGAAGCGGATGCTGTTGGCAAGCTTAGTGCCGCGGCCGAACTCCGCCAGAAAGATGCCCCCGCCGATGCCAATCGGCACACCGATAACGCTAGCCAGCGCCAGCAGAATGCCGGATCCCACAATGGCGTTGGCCATGCCGCCGCCCTTTTCACCCACCGGCTTGGGAATCCGGGTGAAAAAATCCAGACTCAGCGAACTGTAGCCGCGGTAAATGAGATAAACGAAGATGGCGACCAGCGGAGCAATCACAAGAAAGGTGGCTAGCACGGCCAGCAGCGTCACCGCATTGTCGGTGATGGCTCTGAACCTGGCCCGCGTTGTGTTTGTCTCCAATTTCACTTTTGTTTCCTCATACCCACGCTGTTCTCATCTGCCAAGCTAGCGGCTGCGTGCCGGCGCTCCACGCGTAACTGCCCACACCAGAAGACGAGCCACGGCATTCACGAGGATGGTTACCACAAACAGCGCCAGCCCAATCTCCGTGAGAGCGCTGCGATGCAGATTGCTGGTGGCTTCGGCATACTCATTGGCAATCACCGATGCCATGGACGCTCCGTTGGCCAGCAGCGAGCGGTGAATCTCCGGCGTGTTACCAATCACCATGGTGACCGCCATGGTTTCGCCCAGCGCGCGGCCCAGGCCCAGAATGACTGCGCCCACAATGCCGATGCGCGCGTTGCGCAGAACGCCCATGCGGATCATCTCCCACCGAGTGGCGCCCAGCGCCAGAACCGCCTCACGCTGCGAGTGCGGCACAGCGATCATCACTTCTCGCGTGAGCGACGAGATGATTGGCAGAATCATAATGGCCAGGATTACGGCAGCCGCCACAAACCCCAGGCCGGTGGGATTATCGTCACTGAAAAGCCCCGTCCAGCCCAGACTCCCTGTCAGCAGCGGGTTTACATACTCCCGCAGCAGCGGCACCAGCACAAAGACCGCCCAAAGACCGTAAATTATGCTCGGGATGGCTGCCAGCAGTTCCGTAAGGAAAGCCAGCGGGCCGCGCAAAACCCCTGGGCACATCTCCGTCAGGAAAACGGCCACACCAATCGCAAGAGGAACCGCGATCAACAGCGACAGGAACGACGAAACCAGCGTGCCATAGACAAAGGGCAGCGCACTGAAGTGCCCGTTGACCGGATCCCAGTACACGGGCAGGTGGGTATAGGGATCGAAATAGGTCTTGAAGAAGAAATCGAAACCAAACTGACCCCATGAAAGGCTGGACCCGATCGCCAGTTCGCCTGCAATCAGCAATACAATGCCAAAAATGCTCAGCGCACACAGAAGCATCAGCACGTGGAACCAGCGGTCCGCCAGGGCCGAGTTCCCGCGTTGCAGGAGGAATTTGCGGATTTCCGATGCCTTGAGAGACGCGGAGGCGGTCTGCAGGGCGGCTGCAGACTGCAGTTCATGTCTTTGCTGAGGCGGAGAAATACGCGTCTCGGGCACTTGGATCATCACCACTAACAGGCTAACCGTGGAATATGAACGGGAGGTTACAGCGCTGCAAAATCAATCTCATAGACTGCGAAAATCAGGTCAATTGCTCCCCGTGACGCTTGCCGCGCTAGCTGGCTGGCCCGGCCCAATTCCTTCAGGCGACTCCCTTCTGCGCAGACGGAGCCTGCTTCTAGCGCATTCATAAATTTTTTCCCCATTGGTTTGCAGGAATCCGGTAAGCTGGAAAACTGACTTCGGACGGACCGAAAATCATGCGCAAACTGCTCGTCTCCATCGCCCTTGTCGTTTCTTCTCTTTCGCTTCCGGCACAAAGCACCCAGGCGCCGGACTCGCCGCAACGAGAATGGAAGGCCGCGTGGGTCACCCATCCTACGGCCCCTTTGCGCGAGCCGCTGGTTCTGCACTTCCGGCGCTCGCTTGACCTCGCCGCAGTTCCCCCAAGCTACATTGTTCGCGTGAGCGGCGACAATCGCTTCGTTCTTTTCGTCAACGGGCGCCGCGCGGGCGACGGACCGGCGCGCGGTGACCTGACCCATTGGCGCTATGAGCGCTTTGATCTTGCCCCGTTGCTCAAGGCCGGGCAGAACCTGATTACCGCAACCGTGTGGAACTGGGCCATCTACGCGCCCATCGCCCAGATGAGCGACCGGACCGCCTTTCTGCTGGAGAGTGAAGCCAGTGGGAACAGTTCCATCAGCACGCCGGAGGGCTGGCTCGTTGAACAGGACCCTGGACAGCGCCCCCTCGGCCGTGACTCGGTCACGCTTAAGACCTACATGGCCGCGGGCCCGGGTGAAGTGATCGACGCAGCTCATTATGATTGGGCCTCCAACCTGCCCAATGCAAACGGGCCCGCCTGGGTTCCCGTTGCCTCGCCCATGCGCGACAGTATCTACGGCGATGCAAACCAGGCACACTCCGCGGAAGTGACCGGTGACAACCCCTGGGGCCTTGTGCCCGACATGTTGCCGCACATGGAGTACAGCCCCACGGATACAGGCCGGGTTGTAAGGGCGAGCTCCACCAGCATGCAAATCTTCCCCGCCTCCGCCGTCACAGTTCCTGCCGGAAGCCATGTACACATTCTTCTGGATCGGGCAGCGCTCACTACCGGCTATCCGCAGCTCACCGTCTCCGGCGGCAAGGGCGCGCAGATATGGCTTACGTATTCTGAGGCACTCTACGACAAGGAAAAGCACAAGGGCGACCGCAACGAGGTGGGGGATCGCGACGCGCTCGGCCTGCGCGACGAATTCCTGCCCGACGGTGGCGCACATCGGACCTTTGAGCCGCTCTGGTGGCGCGCCTGGCGCTATCTCGACCTCGATATCCAGACCGGCGATTCTCCACTCACCCTCGAATCGCTCACCGCGCAGTTCTCTGCGTACCCCTTCGTTGAACGCGCCAGCTTCAAATCCGGCGACCCCGACCTGGACCAGATCTGGCAGATCAGCTGGCGCACGGCTCGCCTGGATGCCCATGAGACCTACATGGACACGCCCTACTACGAGCAACTGCAGTATGTCGGCGACACGCGCATCCAGGCGCTCATCTCCTACGTCGTGGCCGGCGACGATCGCCTCGCCACCCAGGCGCTCCGCGCTTTTGACGACTCTCGCATCCCGGAAGGACTGACGCGGAGCCGCTATCCCAGTTCCCTGCCCCAAACTATCCCGCCGTTCTCCCTTCTTTGGATTGGTATGTTGCACGATGCCTGGATGTACCGTCCTGACCCGGCTCCGGTGCGTGCCTCGCTACCCGGTACCCGCGCGGTACTGGGCTGGTTTGCAACCCATCAGCGACCGGACGGCCTGCTTGAAAAGTTGCCCTGGTGGAGCTTTATTGACTGGGTCTCTTCCGGCGAAATCCCCACCTATGACGCGCAGGGCGAGTCCTGCATGACGACGCTCGAATACCTGGGCGCTCTGAACGACGCGGCCGAACTGGAGCAGAGCCTGGGCGATCCCGTCGTTGCCGAGCGAGACAGATCCCTCTCGGCGCATGTGCGCAGCGGAATCTATGACAGGTGCTGGAGCTCTGCGCGGGGCCTGCTAGCCGACAATCCCGACCGGAAAATCTTCAGCCAGCAGGCCAACATTCTCGGCGTTCTCTACGACGTCATTCCCAAAGACCTTCAGCCGACAGTCCTGCGTCAGATGCTCGCGATCGAGCCCGGCACCACTCCTGCCGGTGTGATGAGCGCCTCGTACTATTTCCGCTTCTATCTGGCGCGGGCTCTGGACCATGCCGGCATGGCGGACGAGTATCTTGCCTCCATCGAACCATGGCGCAAACTGCTGCCGCTGCATTTCAGCACATGGCCTGAGGTTCCCGGCGACACGCGCTCGGATTCCCACGCATGGTCGGCACATCCCATCTACGACATGCTCACCCTCGTCGCGGGCATCCAACCGGCCAGCCCCGGCTTTGCCACCGTGCGCGTTGCTCCGCACCTGGGCTCGCTGCCGGCGCTCAAGGCCAGCTTTCCGCACCCTGAAGGCATGATCGAGGTGGACTACAAGAAACACGCAAGCGACCTGGACGCGACGGTAACTCTGCCCGGCAGCCTGACCGGCACTTTCGTCTTTCAAGGGCAAAGCTGGCCGCTCAAGCCAGGAGTCAACCGCATCCGGGCCCGGTAAAGGCGCTCTGTTCCGGGGCTGGCCAACAAACCCCGTTCCGTTTCCCGCGCCGCCCTGGCAAATCGATGTACACCGTGGGAAAACCCTGTTTCCCGATCCCGGATAAACGTGTTACAACTCCAATCATGGCAAAGGGAAAGGGTTCGACGCCACCGGGACATGTCAACCTGAGAATGCTGGCCGAGCATCTTGAGCTTTCGCAGACCACGGTATCACTGGTTCTGAACAACTCGCCATCGGCCAAATCCATTCCGCAGGAGACGCGCAATCGCGTCACTGAGGCGGCGGCGCGGCTGAACTACCGGCCCAACTACTTTGCCCGCTCTCTTCGGCAGAGCCGCTCGATGAGCGTGGGCGTGCTCGCCCCGGATTTGAGCGAGGGCTACTTTACCCGCGTGATGAGCGGCGTGGTGCAGGAGCTTAGCCGCGCGCACTACTTCTACTTCACCGCCTGCCACGACTGGAAGCGTGAGTTGATCGAGCAGTATCCACGCATGTTGGTGGAGCGCGCCGTGGACGGTTTTCTGCTGCTGAATACTCCCGCAGACCAAATTGCCGTGCCGGTGCCCGTGGTGGCCATCTCAGCCCACAGCGCGGCGGAGAATGTCACCAACATCGTGCTCGATCACCACAGCGCGGTGGAGCAGGCACTCAAGCACCTCTATCAGCTCGGCCACCGCCGTATCGCCTTTATGCGCGGACCGAAGGCGATTCCCGACTCGGACTACCGCTGGGAAAGCATTCAGCAGGTGGCGCGCGAGATGGGGCTGCGCATCGACACAGCGCACGTGACCCGCATTGATACGGCAAGCTGGTCTATGAAGGCCGGCTATCACCCCATGGCCCCTGAAATTGGCTACAAGTCGATGCAGGTGCTCCTCGAAAAGGCCCGCGACTTTACAGCCATCTTCTGCTTCAACGACATTGCCGCGATCGGCGCCATCCGCGCGCTCAAGGATGCCGGACTCTCGGTCCCCGGCGATGTCTCCGTTGTAGGTTTTGACGATATTCTTTCCGCGGCCTACTACACTCCTTCTCTCACCACCGTGCGACAGCCCTTGTTTGAAATGGGTCAGCGGGGTGCGCAGGTGCTGCTGGAGCGAATCAGCGGGCAAGCCGACGGGCACCCCGCGGAAGTCATGATGACGCCCGAGCTCGTCGTCCGCGAGTCGACCGGCCCCGCGTCGGCCGCCCGGAGCTGATGCACCGCCTCAGCCGCAGTACGACTGAAACCAGCGGCTGATGTAAACCTGAGCGTGCGCTTCGCCGCAGTAGTGGCGCGCCTGAGGAGCAACGGCGGCCTCCTTCGTCCACTTGAACACCGTCAACTGTGTATTGCTGCAATGGATCACGATCCACCGCACCGGATCATCGCTCTCTTCACCGCAAATCTCACACCGATAGATCGTATCTATCACCGATTGACCTCCGCATGCGCGTCCGCACCTTGTCTGACCCGGCTTCCTATTCCAGCATTTGCAGATCCAGGGGCTGCTCCAGCAGGCAATCCATCTTCCCAATGCTGGCCAGCGCCCGCTTCAGCGCCGACGACTTGCACGGCTCCACGGTCACCACAAACGGCAATGCGCTTGCGGGATAGCCGGGCTTCTGCACAATGGCGCGAATGTTGATGCGCTCCCTGGCCAGCGCACCCGTAATCTCCGCCACAATACCTGGCCGGTCCGCCACCAGAAAACGGATGTAATGCGGCACCTCGAACTCCGCGCCAACGCGCGCCGGAACTGAAGGTATGGCAACGCGGCGCGAGCCGTGCGCCAGTGCCAGCAAGTCGCTGACCACGGCCACCGCGGTGGGATGCCCGCCGGCGCCGTGGCCGGAGAACACCACGTCACCGCCGTAGTGCCCGGTGAGAATCACCATGTTCTCTGTGCCGCGCGACCACGCCAGCGGAGAACGCAGATCCACGAGCATGGGTCCTACCGTCGCAGCCACCACTCCGCCTGTTTCCTCGGCACGCGCCACCTGGCGAATTGTGCAACCCAGATCGCGGGCGTAACTAAAGTCCACGGCCGCCACCGCCGTGATAGGTTTGGGCACAATCTCCTCGGGGTCCACCACCACGCGCATCGCCAGCCGCATGAGAATGGCCAGCTTGGCGCGCGCATCAAAGCCGCCGACGTCCTCGGTCGGGTCCGCCTCCGCATAGCCCTTGGCCTGCGCAGTCGCCAACACCGCGGCATACTCCGCGCCCTCTTCCATCCTGCTCAGAATGAAGTTGCAGGTCCCGTTCAGAATGCCTTCCATGCGCAGGATGCGGTCGCCGGCCAGGCCCTGCTCCAGGCCCGGAATCACCGGAATGCCGCCTGCCACAGCCGCGCCGTACTTCAGGTGGCCGCCTTGGGCTGCCGCCAGCCGCTCCAGCTCCACACCGTGATAGGCAATGAGCTTTTTGTTGGCAGTGACGACGCTTTTTCCGGCTTCCAGTGCGCGGCGGACCCAGTCCCCTGCCGGGTCTAGGCCGCCGGCCAGTTCCACCACCACATCGGCATCAGATGCCAGCACGGCATCGGCGTCTTCGCTCCAGTTGACAGAGGCGGGAACCCAGTCCACTCGCTTGCGCGCCACATCGCGGTTGAAGATGTGCGCGAGCTCGAGCCCGTCCGGCTTTGACTCGACAAGAATCTTCGCAACAGAACTGCCCACAGTACCAAATCCAAACAATGCAATCCGCAACGGCCGCTCCGGGCGAGCCTCCTGCACAGTGATTTTCGTGGCCGCTGGGGAAACTTTCTCATCAGGCACCGGGAGTTCCTCGTGTTTCAAGCTGGATACGTGCAATAACCCGATGATACCTGAAAGGCCGCGCGAAGACGGGCTGCGCGCATGTGCGTGGCGCACTCATGTAGCATCAAAACAGGATGCGACGCAGCCTTGCCAGCCTGCTGATTCTCTTATTTGGCCTGGGTCCGCTCACGGCGACCCTGCAGGCCAGCGATGAGTCGCGCCTGCCCGCCTGCTGTCGCCGCCACGGTGTGCATCGCTGCGCCATGTCGGACGCCATGCGGTCGCAGATGGTCGGGCCCGCATCGGACTCTACACCGGCTTTCACCGCCCCGTCGCACTGCCCAAAGTATCCCGGCGGCGCCGTTGCAAGCCCTGGAGTGGGCCACGCACTTGTAGGCGCCGCACCAGCGTCGCCGAGTCTCGCGGTGCAGATACTCTCCGCTCTTCGGCATCGCGCAGCGGCGCCCAGTCGCACCTTTGATTGCTGCGCAGGCCGCGGCCCTCCCAATCGCATCTCCCTCTGAAAACCTGTAAAGTCCGCGCCGTTCCTATGTCGGCGACGCGACCCCTCCATTGCATTGCACAGATCGCTGCTGCCTGAGCCGGCGCGGCCTGCGGTGCACGCTTCACCTTTGCCGTGTCTTGAAAAGGTACCGATGCGTCTCTTCCGATTGGTGTTCGCCTGCACGCTGTTCGTCTCGGCTGCCGCATGGGCCACCGTCTTCGCCACGGTGCATGGCGTC
>JAJXXG010000830.1 GCA_021781255.1 Acidobacteriota bacterium | reverse complement strand
ACAACGGGCAGCGTCGTCATGCCCGGCATCGGATCGGCGCCCGGCGCGTCGGTCAAGCAGAGCCGGGCCGGAGCGGTTACGCGGCCCCGATGATCACGTTGCGGCTTGACCCTGAGCACCGGCGCGTTGGGTGCCATCGGCCCGGTACGCAGGAGCGCACCTCGCCGCGTCTTCACCACCGGTGGACGTTTTATGCAGCAAGGTCGCCACCGATTCGAGAAGAGCTGCGGATCGTAAGAGATAGATTGCCGATCTCATCTGTTCTGAGCATACGCCCATTACAGCGCTTTCCCTACCTTTTCCTGGATTGCTGCAGCGGATTTCCGCGCCATCCTCGTCCCTCGCCCACCTTTGACGACCCCAATTTTTGCAAAGGTGCTATTCTTACCATTGGTCGTCGAATCCGATTTGGCGTTCTTGCCTGTTCTGCTCATGCTCGACTCGCAAACAATTCCACCCTTGAGTTCTGCGACACATCAAGCAACTGAGGAACAGTTATGGAACAGGGAACGGTAAAGTGGTTCAACGATGCAAAGGGTTTCGGGTTTATTAGCCGTGCCAACGGCGAAGACGTGTTTGTGCACCACTCGGCCATCAAGAGCGACGGTTTCCGCACGCTCAAGGAAGGCCAGGCGGTCCAGTTTGACGTCGTAAAGGGGCCCAAGGGCTGGCAGGCCGAGAACGTCCAGGTCGCCTGATTCACGATCACGCAGGAGCGGTTGTACGGTCTTCCTCACAGCTCCTGTTACACCATCTATCGCGAGACATCCGTTCCGGACGATGGGCTTTGCAGGTACGCTGACAGCTTTTACGCGGCGTCCTGCAATATTCCGGGTATCATCAAGGCTGACCCAAAAAATCGTCCGTCAAATATGTCCGCACGCTGACGGCGGAGAGTGAAAGAGCAGGCGAAAGGGCTTTTATGAGTGGAGATATGCAGTTGACCTGTAGCGACTGTGGGCAGGAGTTCACGTTTACCAGTGATGACCAGGCGTTCTTCCAGGAACGAGGTTACTCGGTTCCCAAGCGCTGCAAATCGTGCCGTCAGGCGAAAAAGAACGAGCAGGGTGGCGGCGGAGGCGGCGGTGGCTATCGAAGCAACTCGCAAAGCACCTCCGTCCAGTGCTCAGCTTGCGGAAAGCAGACGACTGTGCCGTTTGAGCCGCGCGGCGACCGCCCCGTGTACTGCCAGGACTGCTTCAACTCTCGCAAGCGAGAGGGTGGCGGTGGCGGCGGTCGAGAAGGCAATCGCCACAGGCGCTAGGGTGTTCCGCCCTCGATGAAGGAAGTTTCGTTCGCGAAGTTTCCCCTCGAGGGCGGCAGAGTTCCTCCGCCAAATTCCGCGGTAACTTTGCGGCAGGTAGGCTGGCGCGACGAGTCCTTTCAGGAATTTCAGCCTGGGATTTGAGTTCTTCCGCGGGCTTCGAAGCCGTGTGTTTTCAGCACCTCGCCCCTCCCGGTCTATGACGATCCAACGACAGTTTTATCCGCTCTGCGACCTGCACCATACCGCCATGGAACGCATGATGGTCGAGGCAGATTCGGAAGAAATCTGCTCCTATCATTCATGCGGGCGCCCGAACTGTACCCGCGTCTTCCGCGAGTCCATTGGCTATCTGGATCGTATCGACGGCGAATTCGACGATTCCCGCTCGTCTGTGCAGGGATGTTCCCGCTGCGGCTCCGTCCTGTACCTTGCGGAAGTGGACCGCTCTCGCAAGGTCGAGACCTGGGAGTGCCCGCAAGCGAGCTGCGGTTTCACGCAGGACCGTTCCTCTCCCTCGGCGCGATAGATTTCCGGCCAAGACTCATCCGCTGATCCCCTTGGGGCGGCTCATAGCGCCGCAAATTCCTTTTGACCATAGTTAAGCGTATGTGTAAGCATGCCCGGGCGGCCCTTCCTGCGAGATAGCCGAGGTAGAGCTGCGGCGCTTAAAAGCGCAAAAGGAGGAACCGATGGCAGCAGTGCTGACGGCCAACGCCGTAATCGAGAAGCTGCGTGGACGGGTGGGAGCGACCTGGATGGGAGGAACAAGCGAGTTCTTTCAGTCCGGAGACGGTGAAGCGACGGTAACGGGAATCGCGACCATGTGGACGCCCTCGCTGGCGGCGCTGCAGAAGGCAGCGGCAATGAAACACAACTTCATCATCGCCATGGAGCCGCCTTATTGGCGCGAAACCGGCACTGTGAAGACGGAGGTAAGCATGGGCCGGCCCACCGACAAGGCGCTGGAGGCGAGTCCGGCCTACCAGGCCAAGTTGAAGCTCATCGAAGATCACGGCCTGGTGATCTGGCGCTTCAATGAGAACTACAGGGCGCTGGTCGGCAATCCCCGCCTCAACGCCCTGGCGCGCATCCTCGGCTACAAGCAACATGAGGATGCGACGGCGACGGCGAAACTGGCCAACACCGGCGCGGGCGTGTACCGGATTCCCGAAGCTTCGCTGATGGAGCTGGCGGAGAGCGCGAGTCAGCATGCCAATGCCAAAGCTCTGCGGGTGCTCGGCGATGCCGGAGCGCGCATCCAGAGCGTGGCACTGCTGCCTGGTTATATGGAGGACGCGGACATCATGGCCATGGTGCATGACCGCAACGTGGACGCGGTGGTTTGCGGCGAGGCTTGCGAGTGGGAGGCGTTCGTCTACGCCGAAGACTGGATCACAGCGGGATGGGGCAAGGGGCTCATCATGCTGGGTCGGGCGGTCTCTGAAGATCCGGGCGAGCAGGAACTGGCGAGCTGGATGAAGTCGTTTGTCACCGAGGTACCGGTGACCGGCATCGCGGTAGGCGAGCCGTTCAACTACGTGCCGAGCCACAAGGCCTGAGGAGAGATGCGATGAAGCTGACGAGAAGAAAGTTTACGCAGGCGGGAGTCATGGCCGGAGCGGCGACGCTGCTGGGCGGTTCGCCCATGAGCGGATTGGCGCAATCCGCGATGACGGCTCAGGAGCTGGTGAACAAGATCACCACTATCATGGGGCCGGCGTGGAATCCGGCAAGTGTGCGCGATACGTTCAAAATGGGCGATCCCAACACGCCGGTGCAGGGAGTGGCCGCGTGTTTCATGTCCACGTTCGACGTGATCAAGCGGGCGCAGGCCAAAGGCCTGAACTTTGTTATTACCCACGAGCCGACCATGTGGACCGACGCCGACCTGCTGCCCGGGGTGGAGCACGATCCACTCTTCAAACTTAAGCTGGAGTTCGTGAACGACCACAAGATGATTGTGTGGCGGACGCACGACTCGCTGCACCGGATGCGGCCGGAGCCGATGATCACCGCGGAGAACAAGAAGCTGGGCTGGGATAAGTTCACTGTGCCCGGGGACGCCAAGACTTACGAGTTCTCTCCTGCCATGCCGCTGCGCGAGGTGGTGGAGGAGTACGTGAAAAAGGTGCCCACCAACAGCGTCCGCGTCATCAGCGATCCCAGCCTGACGGTGGCCAGCGCGACCCAGTGCGGACACGGCTGCGTGCAAAATATCGAGGGCCTGGAGAAGTACGATGCCACGCTTTCGATCGAGGCTCGGGAGTGGGAGACGTCGGAGTATGGACGCGACCTGGTGGCAAGCGGAGCGAAAAAAGCTATGATTATCTGTTCACACGAATCGGGTGAAGAGAACATGATGCAGTGGTATACCGGCTGGTTCCAGCAGCAGTTTCCTGGGATTCGGATTGAGTTTGTGCCCACCGGCGACCGCATGTGGACCCTTTAGTGTGAGCTTGGGAAAAGCTGTGGACGAATATCTGGCGGCAACCGGATGGCGCGAGCTTTAACTTCGCGCCATCTATTTCGTAGCCTATGCCCGTCTTGCGCGTCCTTGCCC
>JAJXXG010000335.1 GCA_021781255.1 Acidobacteriota bacterium | reverse complement strand
CGCCTTCGCCGCCTCTCTGTCGCGCAACTTCACCAGGCTGCGAATGGCTCGCCGCAGGCCGCGCGGGCCTCCGGTTGTAGTGTAGTGTTGCTGGCTCCAGCCTTACCCGTCAATCGCAATCGGCGTCAGGGAGTATCCAACCGGATTCCTCGGTTCCTCCCCAGTCAATGGCTGCCTGACGTTGATTCCCTGCTGCTCAATACCGTTGCCGTTTCCGTCCTCGCTGCCGCATCGATCGCTTGATAGGTCTCAATGTTGCGCAGAATTGCCTGCACATACTCGCGCGTCTGCGTAAATGGAATGGACTCTACAAACTCATCCATGCCCTGGTAAGGGCCGGCAGCCTGCCAATCTTCCACCCGGTTGTCGCCCGCGTTATACGCCGCAAGCGCATACTCCGGCACCCCGCCGAATTTGTCCAGCATCTGGCGCAGGTACCGCGTCCCCAGGCGGATATTGGTCTCAGGGTTCAGCAGTTGGAAGGTCTGGAAATGACTGATCCCTTCCTGGCGTGCCATGGCCCTGGCCACTGACGGCAGCAGTTGCATCAGGCCATAGGCGTTGGCATAGGAAATGACCGAAGGGTTGAACTCCGACTCCTGCCGAATCAGCGAAGCCACCAGATAAGGATTCAGGTTGTTCTTCGCCGACTCGGCCTTGATCGTTTCCCAATACGGTTCCGGAAAAAGAATGCGCCAGTAGACCAGCGGAATGGCGTCGATCGAGGCCGTCGCCGCATAAGGCAGCGCCCGCTTCAGCGCCCGCATCGCGCGGAAGTCTTCGCCGTAGGTTGCAAAGATCTGCGCCTCGGCCAGCGCGCTCCATGAATCCGAATCCGGGTCCGCGGCAATCTCCTGGGCAACATACTCATTCAGT
Source organism: Acidobacteriota bacterium (assembly GCA_021781255.1). The sequence goes on along the minus strand of JAJXXG010000335.1, from coordinate 2,954 downwards.
CCCGCATTGGCCAGCACCCGCGCCTTCGCCAGATGCTCATTATCGTCAGGAAAGCTGTCCTCCAGCTGCGGCACAGCGGGCGCCTTGAAGCGGTCCAGCCCGGGCTCAACCGCCGGCTGCAGGTTGCCCAGAGCCGCCAGCCGCTTGCGGGCCATCTGCGCATAAAAGAAGTGCTGATAGGCGCGAACGATGGCGCGGTAATTGGCCGCGGCCATGGCCGGCTTGTGGTCCTGCGTCTCATACAGCCGCGCGCGCCAGTAGAGCGCCGCCACCGTCTCCGTTGCCGTGGGATAAAGTCGAATCTGCTCGTCGAACAGCCGCGCCGCGTCGGCGTAAAGGCCCTGCCGGTAGCTCAGCCACCCAGCCCGCCAGTGCGCCGCCGGCGCATAGCGGCTGTCAGGAAAATGCGCCGCCAGATAGCTGTAATACTCAACCGCCTTGGGATAGTCCCGCTGCAGCAGGTTCATGTTGCCGCTGGAGAAAAGCGCTTCCGCAAGCCATTCGCTGCTTGGAAAGCTCGCTTCCATGCGCGTCACGATGCCCTGCTGCTCTGCCTCATCGCCCCGGTCGCGGGCCAGCTCCATCAGCAGGTAAAGCCGCCGTGCTCCATTGTCGTCCTGCGTCTCCGGCAGCGCTTCGGCCTCGCCCTTCGTCAGCCGCTTCAGCTTCAGGTCGCACGCCGCCGCCGCTACGGCAAAGCCATTGCGGGTCTGTGCATCCAAGCCGGCCTGCCGCGCCAGCGCTTGATACTGCTCGCTGGCAGAGTTGTAACGGTGAGCCCTGTAAAACGCATCGCCCAGGCTGCGCAGCTCCGCCACCGTCAGCGTGGATTCAGCCCCCAGCCCCGTCAGTTGCGCGCGCGCAACCTCTGCCTCGTGGCTCAGCGGATGCGCCAGCAACACCTGCTTGAAGATACCAACCGCCTGGTCATTCTGCCCCAGCGCCAGCGCCACCTGCCCGCGCGCCAGTTGGTATCCGGCCCGCTTCGCCGCAGCTCCGCTGGCCGCTGCCGCAAGCACCTTCTGTGCCCCGGGTGCATCGTTCATCGCCAGCAGCACATTCGCCTCCAACTCCGGCGCCTGCGCTACAAAAACACTGTCGGGATACCGCCCGGCAAAGTCCCGCAGCAGCGCCTCGGCTGCCGCCTCATTGCCGCTTTCATGGTTCGCCTGCGCCCCCAGAAAATCCGCATAATCATCCAGAACGTCGCTGGTCTCATGCGCCTGGCGCAGGCTCGCCACCGCCTCGGGGTAGCGCTTGTCCAGCAGGTAAGCGTGACCCAGCGCCAGATAAGCCGCCGCCGCCGCATCGCCTGTATGCTGGCGCGCGTAGCCGGTCACGCCCGCATATGCAGCCGGGGTCCGCAGCGTCGCCAGTTGCTGAGCCATGGGCCGCAGCTCGCTTGAGGCCACAAACGCCCGCCGGATGCGCTGCGTCCGGGCCGATGGCACCCGCCGGATGCGCCGGCCCTTCTTTTTACGGGACTTCGCCGCCTTCTTCACCTTTGCTTTGTGCGCCGTCGGGGTCGCAACCTTCGTCCCGCTTGCAGCGGTGTCCCCCGCGCTCAGCCCATACCCAGGCGTCACCGCCATAAGCGCAGCCAGCAAGCCTGCTACAAATCGAGCCAGCCTCGGCCTTGGAGTTGATTGCACTGCGGCTTTCATACTTTCACTCTAAGCTGCTTTCGCCCCGGCCGAACCGCCCGGAACCAGTGACGTCATTAACGCCGCGGCTCCCTTATATAAATCAGACCGTCCCGGCGCCCGCTCCGTTAGCCGCGACCCGCCGTTTGGTTCCCCGCCCCGCCGTCCGGTACACTCAATTCTTACAGACCCATCAGGGTCTGAAGGATTTTCCGCAACCAACTCCCATGGCGACCATCCAACCTATTGCAGGAGAAAACGAGCAGCATCCCGACGTAGCCCTGGTTGAAAGGGTACGCGCCGGCGATGTCTCGGCCTACGATACGCTGGTCCGCAAATACGAGCGGCAGATCTTCAGGATTGCGCAGCACATTACGCAGAACCGCGAAGACGCCGAAGACGTCATGCAGGACGCGTTTCTCAAGGCATACGAGAAGCTCGATCAGTTCCAGGGGAACTCGAAGTTTTACACATGGTTGGTCCGGATTGCAGTCAACGAAAGCCTGATGCGGCTGCGCAAGCGGCGCACAGGCAAAATGGTCTCGATCGACGAAGATGTCGAGACCGAGGAAGGCAGCGTCCCGCGCGACCTCGCCGACTGGGCTCCCGATCCCGAGCAGAACTATACCCAGGCCGAGCTGGGCGAGATTCTGCGCAAAACCATCCAGGGCCTGCCTCAGGGTTTTCGCATCGTCTTTGTCCTGCGCGATGTGGAAGGACTTTCCACGGAGGAAACGGCGGAAACACTCGGCTTGAGTGTTCCGGCCGTCAAGTCGCGCCTGTTGCGCGCGCGGCTGCAGTTGCGCGAACGCCTCAGCCGCTACTTCCGCAGGAAAAAGGGTGGTGAGAAGTGACCTGCTTTGAATTTCTGGCTTTGCTCGACGACCTCATCGACGACTCGGTCAACACCGAGACGCGCACTGAGCTGGAGAAGCACCTGCGCGGCTGCGAGCATTGCGAAGTGACCTTCAACACCACCCGCAAAACCATTGAGATTTACCGCTCCCACGAAATCTACGAACTGCCCTCCGGCCTGCGCGAGCGCCTCCACGCCGCCATCATGGCCCGCTGCAAAAAGGGCTGCTGACTGCAGCCCCTCCGCATTCGCCTCAGTGCTTGGCGTACATCTCCATCACATCCTTGCGCAGTTCGGCACTGCTTGACTCGCGCGTGTAGAACATGTGCCCGCCGGGAAACTCACGCACCGCGACGCGCGTCGGATCGCCCATCACCGGCATCTGGTCCACCGTAAGAACCGACCCCATGAACGGGCATGACAAATCATTCCACCCGTGCACAATCATCACCCGC
>JAJXXG010000194.1 GCA_021781255.1 Acidobacteriota bacterium | reverse complement strand
GCAAATAGGGCGGACGGGGGGCCCACGCATTCGCAAAGCGAACCATACACCGGAGCGTGGGAGTGGGACCCAGAGCGCGAGTTTGGGGAACGGGTCAGCCGACCACATCCTCAACGCAATCGGGTTGCTCCCCTGAAGTCGGCTTCTCGGAAGCTATGCGCTCAAGCCTCGATACGGGCCAATGTGCTCATCCGCTTCACTTTGGAACCTACGAGCAGATTATCAACAAGAAAAACGGGCTTCCATTCGCGGGGTGTCAGCGCCGAGGGGCCGACTTCTTGATAACAATGACGCTATTGAGATAGAGATTGCATAGTTCGCACCGGGCTTAAAGCCGCGACGGTTCTGAGCGAGGTGGCTGCGCAGGCTCAGCTCTCGCGGGCGGCGGCTTCGAGGGTGGGGAGGTCCATCTTGATCATGCCCATCATGGCTTGCATGGCCTTAGGGTGGCTGATGAGCTGGCCGATATTGGCTGGCACGATCTGCCAGGATAGTCCGAAGCGATCTGTAAGCCAGCCGCAGGCCATGGGTTTGCCGCCCTCGACGAGCTTGTCCCAGTAGCTGTCGATCTGCTGCTGGGAGTCGCAGGGGACGACGAGCGAGAAGGCGGGAGTGAGCTGATGCGCGGGGCCTCCGTTGAGAAAGATCAGCTGCTGGCCCTCAAGCTCAATGGTGATGGTGACGATGTTGCCCGCGGGCGTGGGGCCGACGCCCCTGGAACGCACCTCGCCGAGCTTGCTGGCGTGAGGGAAGACGCTCAGATAGAACTCGGCTGCTTCTTCAGCGTTGTCATTGAACCAGAGGAATGGCGCAAGTTTATGCATGGCTGGGATGATACAGCCGGAGGCGGGCTGCGGGAAGGAAGTTTTGCAGGCTGGAGAGTTCGCACCCCGGAGCGCTGCAACAGAAACGAAGGCCGGGTGCAGGAGTGCCTAGGGTATATTGCCGAGGCCAACCTGCGTGATCGACCAGCCCTGCGCGGGATCGCCATCGGTGCAATAGTACTGCTGCAGATGATCAATGGAAGCGACGGCGCCATAGGGCAGATCGAGGCATTGCTTGCTTGCCGCCGACACAAAACGATAGCCGGGCTGGCTGGGAGCCTTGACCATGGTCCAGACCTGATTGGGCTGGGTGCCACTCGCGGAGCATGTCTCCTGGATGACATATTGGCCGGGCGCAGTAACAGGGGTATCGGAAACGCTCATGCACATGTTGCTGTTCACGTTGACAATGTTCAGCCCTCCATTGGAGTCGATGGGGTTGAGCCTCCACTCCTGACTGCGCTTGCCTGTGCCGCAGGCATAAACCTGAACCGGGGCTCCGCTCGCGGTGCTGGCATCAACGACATCCACACAGAGCGGATGATAGATGGCCAGCGTGATCTGGTTGACTGAACCAAAGCCCGGCGTAAAGCCGCAGCCGGTGATGGCTAAAGAACAAAATAACGGAACCAAGGAAAGCGATAAGCACAATAGGCGCTTCATCTTAAGGGCTTCTTTCGGGAGCGGATACTTGTCATCGCACTAGGATGCGCTGCTGCGCTCTAATGATGTGCGATTCGCGACCGGGCAGATTCTGCCATGGCGAGGTAGCAGAGACCTGCTATTTCCGTGCATGCCAGTGGCTGTTTCATGCTACGTGCCGGGGCATAATTTCACCTCACAAATTGGCATAAACATCTGATGGTCTCGCGGATTGAGCAGGGCATCTTTTGATGTAGCCGCAATTTTTTTTGGTAGGCGCACTCGATACGGCTTTGATTACCCAGGCATTTCCTTTTGTCGGGATCATTGTTGAATGGCCTGAGTAGCTGAAGGAGAGACCGTTTGCAACTGCAGAATATCCCTCGGATTGGTGATTCCAATGAGGGGTCAGTAAGACCACTTGTTGAGTCGGTGTTTCGTTATGGCCGCCTTTGGATAGCTGTTGTAGCGTTGACGATCGCGGTGACGGTCGCGTTCGTTCTGCTGATTCCTAAACAGTATGAATCTGAAATGAGCATTCTTGTGCAGAATGCGCGCAGCAATTACCAGATCACGCCGCAGCGGACCACCAGCACTATCGATGTGAATGGAATAACCGAGGAACAGATCAATTCTGAGATTCAGGTGCTGCGGAGCCGCACCCTTGCAGACGAAGTCGTCGATCCGCAGTGGAGCACCAAGGCCATTGACGGGATGAGTCCGGCTGCGCTGAAGGCCCACGAGCGGGCTGTCGGGGAATTCACAAAAAACCTGTCCGTGGATATGGTCCGCAAATCGAATGTCATCCATGTGACCTATACCGCGAGAAGTCCGAAGGTTGCTACGGCGACGCTCGACCGGCTGCTTGCGGCGTTCCTCGCCAAGCAGCGCGATATCGGACATCCGCCGGGCACGTATAAGTTCTTTGCTTCAGAAGCTAACCGCTACAAGGGTGAACTGGATGTTGCACAGCAGCAGCTCGCCCAGTACCAGCAAGACCATCAGCTCGTATCGCTGCCAGATAGAGAACAGACGCTCGATCGGCAGATCGCGGATGCGGAAGGCCAGTTGCGCAGCACGGATGCCCAGCTCGGAGAAATGACGCAGCGGCTGAATGCCGAAACGGCGGAACTCAAGCATGTTCCTGCGCGCCAGCAGACACAGGAGCGCATTGCGCAGAACGACTACTCTGTCGGGCAACTCAATACGATGCTGGCCGTATTAGAGAACAAGCGGACCACCCTGTTGACCAAGTTCACGCCGACCGATCGGCTGGTGCTGGAAACCGACAAGCAGATTGCCGATACAAAGGCTGCTCTCAGTAATGCGGAGCGGCTGCGGTCGCAGCAACGCTCCTCCGATGTAAATCCGGTGTGGGAACAGGTCACAGGCGCGATTGAGCAGAACGTAGCGGAACGGCAAGCGCTGAAAGCGCAGCATAGCGAACTGACGAAGCAGATAAGCCAGTTGCAGAGCACCCTCGCCGGAATCGAGGGATCAACTGTTGCGTTCACGACGCTGCACCAGAAGGTAGCTGAGCTCACGAATAACTATCAACTCTATGCGCAGAAGCGAGATGAGGCACGCATGGCGGATGCGATGGATGCAGACAAACTTCTCAACGTCGCAGTTGCCCAGGCACCTACTTTTTCTATTATGCCTTCGCGACCGAAACCAGTACTTGATGTGGCCCTTGGCAGCTTCACTGCGATTTTCCTGGCCAGCTTTATGGTCTTTTTTGCAGAGATGGGCCGCAGCACTATCGCCACTCCGCGGGAACTGGATGCAGTTTCGCGCTATCCATTACTGGCGACGGTGCCCAACTTACCTCAGAGTGATGACGTACCGACGAGGGAAGGCGAACCTGCGAGTTCTACGCGCCTGGCAATCTCGCATGCTCATGTGGAATCAACCCTGAGACCAGTTTACGAGCGTTCGCGGAAGGGACCGAAGGCATCATGAGGGAATCCAGCAGCGGATTACAGGAGAGGCCCATAGGAGGCCTGGGCCGTTCCTCGGTATATGACACTTTGCTTTATACCGTATTTCAACGGCCCCGCGAGGAAGAAGCTCGAGGTACGGTCGTTGCATTTGCAGCAGTGAGTCCGGGAGAAGGCGTCAGCTATGTTACCCGCACTTTTGCTGAAGAGCTGGCAACGAGCAGGTTCAGCACGGTGGCGCGAATTGACTTACGCGCTCTTCGTGCGCTCTGCCAATCTTCGATGGAGACGCTGCAGCAATCCTTGTCACGGGCGAGCGGCAATCTCTGTGAAATTGAAGTTACGGACCGGATACAACTCCGACCGGAAAGAAACGGCCGCTGGGACGGCAGCTGGCAATATCGACGTGACTGCATCGACTTTCTACG
>JAJXXG010000745.1 GCA_021781255.1 Acidobacteriota bacterium | reverse complement strand
ACACCCCCGACGCGTCCGTCGATCAACTGGACGTGGCACAGAGCGCTTATCGCGATCTAGCCGAGCTGCTTTTGACCGGCGGCCATTTCCGCCAGAGGGTCGATAAGCGACAAGGGTTTCCGGCAGAAGCCAAAGAAGAGAAAGCCAGGCTAACCGCCTTAATTTCGACCCTCAACCGAGAACCGGCGTTCGAGGAGGCACTCGCCGGTGTCAGCAAGCTGCCCTCGGCACATTACTCTGACGAAGAATGGGAGATCGTGCGCGCCTGCTTCACGGTGCTGCGTCACGCAGCTGGAGAGTTGCGGGTTGTATTTGCTGAAACATCCAAAGCCGACTTCACCGAGATCGCGCAGATCGCTCAACGCGCACTCAAGGGTCCGGACAATCTGCCGACGGACGCAGCACAGGCATTCGCAGAACGTATTCGTCATCTCCTCGTCGACGAATTCCAGGACACAAGCCGACGCCAGCACCAGTTGCTCACGCATCTGGTCGCCGCCTGGTCGGGACGTGAAGAACGAACATGTTTTTTCGTCGGCGACCCGATGCAATCGATCTACTTTTTTCGCGATGCGGACGCGGAGCTGTTCCGGCGCGTGGAGCAAATCGGCCTCGAAGTTCCCGAGGATCAACCACTGATCCTCGACCCGGTGCAGCTTTTCGCGAACTTCCGCAGCGCACCCGATCTGGTCGAGCGTCTCAACTGTGCGTTTGCGCCGATCTTTGCCGCGGACGACGGCAGCGATATCACCTTTACTCCAGCCAGGGCGGCGCGCAGAGCCGACTCCGCCGCTAGCCTGCCACTGGCCAAATCGCCCTCGCCCCGCGTTCTGTTGCACAGCTCATTCATGCCGGCATCGCGCGGGGGTTCGCAGGAAGTCAATGAGGAGCAAAAGAAAGCTCTGAAGGCCCAACGGGATGCAGCACTCGATGAAGAGATGAGCGGAATTGTCGCCCTGATCCGCAGCCATGAAGAGCAGATGAGCAGGGCCCGAGCAACCGGCAATGAGTATCGCATTGCTATCCTTGGCCGAGCTCGCAGGGCTCTGGAGCCAGTAGCACAGGCACTCCGTAAAGCTGCGATCCCTTTCAACGGCGTCGAGCTCGAGCCGCTGCGGAATCGCCCGGAGATCGTCGACGCCATGGCACTGACCCGGGCACTCGTCAATCCTGTGGACCGGGTAGGATGGCTGGGCGTTTTGCGCGCGCCCTGGTGCGGTCTCTCGCTTACGGATTTGCATACGCTCACGAGCGCTGACAACGAAAAACTAAAATCAAGCTCTATTCAGGATTTGCTCGCTGAGCGCGCCGAACTCCTGAGCGAGGCCGGTCAGATCGCCGTGAGACGCGTGGAGCGCGCCATCAGGTTCGCACGGCGTCTGCGCGCGACACAACCAGCCATTGCAACCGGAACCTGGATCGAGCAGGTATGGCTGGAATTGGGCGGAGCGCAGTGTGTCGATGCATCGGCACGAGCCAATCTCGATCTTCTGTGGCGGTGCCTTGACGGCCTACCCCAAGGCGAACCCGATCTTATGGGCTCTGCACTCGATGCAGCGCTTGCTGATCTGATGGCACTACCTGATCCTGCAGCCGAGGTGCGCTGCGGCGTACAGCTCATGACGATACACAAGGCCAAGGGGCTGGAATTCGAAGTCGTCATCGTGCCTGAATTGCAGGCCAAGGCCAACCGAACCGAGCCAAAGATGCTGTCGTGGCTAGAGCGCGGCCTGCCGCCGGAAGCCTGCGCCGATGGCAGCAGCGAGATCACGGAGTTTCTGGTGGCGCCGTTTCCTTCCAAGGGCGCCGATCGCAGTTCAATCAAGGCCTGGGTCGATCGCCAGCGCCACATGCGCGAGCGGCAAGAGTCACGGCGCATTCTTTATGTCGCCGCAACCCGCGCGCGCGAAGAACTACATCTGTTCTCACGGCTGGAATACAAGACCGGCAAGGAAGGACAGTTCGAACTGGCCGAGCCTGGGGAGAGTCTTCTATTCACCGCATGGCCCGGAATATGCATGGAGGGCCAGCAGCAATTTGAAGACTGGAAGGCAGCCGCTGCGGAGCAGTCCGATACGCCGCAAATCGTTGAGGCCCTGGCTGCGTCCGCAGACAATGTTGTCGCCATGCCGACGCCGATCGATCGATCTGCGCACAAGCCAACCATCTTGCGCAGGCTGCCGCCAGATTATCGGCAAGAGGATACCGAATCTCCTTCCAGCACGGTCGAGCCGCTCTCCGGCTCGGGCCAATTGTACGCACGGCACGAAGGCGGTATCATTTCCCGCGCGTTAGGCAAGGCCGTCCACGAGCTGTTTGAGCTGCTGGCGCAGCTTCTGACAACTCAAACGGAAGCTGCGGCGCATACCTCTCTTGCCCGGTTCGCGCCGCGCATGGCCGCGAATCTCCGCGCCGCCGGCATCGGCGCGGCCGATGCGGCGCGACTGGCCGAAGAGGCTCTGGCCATCGTTCTCCGCGCGGGCGGCGATCCACAGGCGCAATGGATCCTTGGGCCGCACCCAGATGCGGCCAATGAAGCCCGCTGGACGGGCGTTATCGCAGGCAAGCTACGCACCGTACGGGTCGATCGCGTGTTTCGATCGGGGGCGGCGCCGCTGATCACGGATGCCGGCAACACCTGGTGGATTGTTGACTACAAAACCGCTCAGGAAGAAAACCCTGAGATCGCGCTGCCCGACCTGCGCCGCCTCTTTGCTCCGCAGATCGAGGCTTACGCAAAAGTCTTGCGCAACCTCAACGGCCATGACACGGCCATCTGCGGAGCGCTGTATTATCCGCGCATGACGCTGCTGGATTGGTGGAAACTGTAACAGAAGAGCCAATAGAGAGAGCTGCGCTTGCCGAATCGCATATTCAGCCCTCAAATACTCACATGGGGATCAAGGGGTTCACGTTGCAGAGCAACCTGTTCAAGAAAATAGTTCACGAGATGCTTTGGTCAGCGATACCAAGGTCGCTGGAGTTTGAGCCCTACACCTCGAACCTGATCGCAAAAAGGACAGGTTTGACGGTCCTCTCAGGACCATTTCAAGGCATGAAATACCTGCGGGAATCATCGGCAAGTGTGCTGGCGCCAAAGCTGCTTGGAATCTACGAGCGGGAGTTACACTCCGTTCTCGAAGAGGCGACGGCGCTCCCTTTGCAGCGCGTTGTCGATATCGGAGCCGCCGAAGGCTACTACTGCATCGGACTCGCGATGCGCATGCCGCACGCTCGCACCGTGGCATATGAGACAAATGAGACGGCACATCCGCTCATCGCAAAACTGGCAGCCCTGAATCACGTGGAAGATCGGCTTGAGATTCACGGAACCTGTACCATCGAGGCCTTGAACGCCGCACTCAGTCCGCCGGTTCCGACGCTCGTAGTCTGCGATGCCGAGGGCGCCGAGAGCTATCTGCTCGAACCGCTGCGAGTTCCATCGCTGGCAATGGCGCACATTCTTGTGGAACTTCACGATGTCATTCTTGGAGGCATCAGCGGGATCATTCGCCAAAGATTTGAGAAGACGCATCGCATCGAGCTGATTCAAGCGGAACCAAGACGCCGAAACGAACTACCGTTCAGTACCTTCTTGACGAGGCGGTTTCCAGGCTACGTTGATTTTGCCGTCTCCGATTGCCGGCCGCCGGGGATGTCATGGTTCTGGATGCGGCCGAATTCAGCGCAGGGATAGTTCATCCATGCCGCCCGCATGAGATTCAAGCAGGCGCTGGTTCAGCGCGTCGATGAGCACTTTCACGCTGCCGGTTTCCCCGGGGTAGGAAACGCCAAGTTCGTCGCAGACCGCGGCCAGCAGCTCAAGGACTGTCAACCG
>JAJXXG010001320.1 GCA_021781255.1 Acidobacteriota bacterium | reverse complement strand
TCGGCGGCAGCCGCATCGACGGCGCCGCGAAGATTGTCGGGTAGTACAAATCGGAAGCTCATCTCGCTATACATTGTGCCTGAAAGTCTCCGGGAGGGTAAGGATGGCGCGCAGGGCCGGTCATAGGCCGGGACGTTCTCTGGCTTGGATGCGACGCCCGGCGGAACAGCCGCCTGTGCGATGAGGGTCGGCTGCCGTCAGCCCGTGACGCCGGGCCAGCGCGGCGTGATACGGATGAGATCGAGGCCGCCGAGATCCTGAATGGCGAAGATGGGCGAGGATGCAGGAACGGCGACGATGCCCCTCTCGGGCAGATCGAGGGATTCAAAGCCGGAGCTTGCGAGGCGGCCAGCGCCCTTGGCCGCGAACAGATAGGCCAGGCCAGGCACCGACTCGCCCGTGCCGCGCAGGCTGGTGCTTGTACGGCTGGTCATGACGGGGATGCGCTCGACGCAAAAGTAGTCCTCATCCACAAGGATGGAACGGTCAGAAAGCACCCTGGGCGGCACCTTGCCGGCGCGGGTGACGAGGCGGGTGGCCTCGAGGGATTTTTCGATGTGCAGCTCGCGGGGGCGGCCGTAGTCGTACATGCGGTAGGTGAGGTCGCAGTTCTGTTGTGCCTCCAGCAGGATGGAGCCCGGCCAGATGGCGTGGACGGTGCCTGCATCGACGAAGATCATGTCTCCGGCGGCGACGGGGAGGACGTTGAGGCTGTCTTCGAGGGTACCGTGCTTGATGCCGGCCCTGACCTGATCCAGAGTGACGCCGGGCTTGAGGCCGGCGGCCACCTGCGCGCCCGGCTCGGCGGAGAGCGCATACCAGCACTCGGTTTTGCCGCGGGGGTGGCCGTACTTCTGCGCGAGCCAGTCGTCGGGGTGCACCTGGACGCTGAGTTTCTCGCGGGCAAAGATGACTTTGATGAGCAGGGGCGAGTCGCTGGATGGAGCGGCCTTGCCGAGCAGGGCCTCGGGCGCTTCGCGGAAGAGCTTACCCAGCTTCTGGCCGGCATGCGAGCCGGTGGCAATCACACATTCGTCGCCGGTGAGCCAGACCTCGCCGATGGGGTCGCCCTGGGCGATGATTTCATACCAGGGGCGCAGGTCGGTGTAGCCCCAGACACGGGCGACGAACTTTGGCTCGATGCGAAAAGGCGTAAGCTCGGCAAAGGCAGACGGCCCGCTACCCGCGGGGCGGACAGCGGTTTTCTTCCGGAAAAAAGAGAACTTTGCCATCGTGAAATGCGCTCGAAACCGGGGAGAAACGAGGGCTGACAACATCACTGTAGCAGAGAAGCGCGGCAGGAACCGGCTGATTGCGAATGCTCCGGCCTGCGGCGGGGGCTTTGCGGACCGTTCGCGCGCTTCCAGCCGGTTTGGGCCTGGAAAAAGGCTTTTCCTGCATTTTCTTCGGCTTTTTGGCGGGGCTTTCCGTCATACGAACAAGAGGAGCGCGAGAGGGCAGGCCTGTGGAAGCCGTCACATGAGCACGCGATGGCCGGCTGGTAGAATCGCCGCGCACCCGCACTCCGGAGGAAAAGGCAAAATGAAGCGGTTGGGATGGTTATTGATAGTCGTGCTCTGGGCTGCGCCTGCGTGGTGCGCCAAGAAAATCACCGTGGGACAGCTGGAGGACATGCTGCACTCGATGCAGGAGGCCAAGAAGTCGGATGCGGACGTGGCCACCGCGCTGAAGCAGGTGGAACTGAGCGAAGAGCTGACCGTTGCGACGATGAACAGCCTGGTGACTTACGTGCCCGGCCCGTTGTCGACGGAGCAGATTTACGTGCAGGAGGCGCGGAGCGCAAACCTTGCCCCTCCGGCCGCGGACCTGCCCTCAACGCCCGCCCCGGATGCGGCAGCGCAGCAGGCGATTCTTGGCAAGGCGGCGGCTTACGTTACAAAGACCTATCAGCAACTGCCCAGCCTGACGGCAACCAAGACGACGCTTCGCTTTCAGGACAACGTGGAGGCCGTCGCGCCCAGCTCGGGCGTGAAGGGAAGCGCAACCGAAGTGGTGACCACGGCGGGCTTCTCCAATCCGGCCGCGTTTGTACACTACATCAACTCGACGGAGGCGCAGGTTGCCAGCGCGCAGGGAGCCGAGAAGATGCCTGCGGTGAAGGACAAGACTCCGTGGGGAGCGAACCGGATGATCGCGCTGCAGGAACCTGACCCGAGCCTGGGCGTGGTGCTGCAGGAGGCGCGGGCCGCGGGCAGCATCCAGTGGCTGCGCTGGGAAATGGTGAACGGCAAGCAGACGGCCGTCTATTCCTTCACGGTCCCCAAGAAGAAGTCGCGCATGGCGCTGAATGTGTGCTGCTTTCCGGATGTCACCCAGGCTGGAATTGCACGGTTCTACACGGCCACCACCGCGTCCACCATGGGCGGTGGCGGCAACGGCACAGGCGGCGTGGCGGGGAATATGCAATCGAACACCGATTGGCACAACTACAAGGCGACTGCGCCTTACCACGGTCAGCTCTTCATTGAGCCGGCGACGGGCATTGTGGTGCGCATGATTACGATGGCGGAACTGAAGCCATCCGATGTTGTGCACCAGTTGGACACGCGCGTCGATTATGGGCCGGTAAAGGTGGGCGACCAGACGCTGATTGTGCCGGTGAAGACGGTCATCAACACGGAGGTGGTTCCCAACGGGGATTCCGGCGCGGGGGCTTACAGCACGCGCTGCACGCTGTTTACCTCCGAGTACAAGAATTACCAACTGGCGGGCGGAAAGTAGCAGGCGCGGCAACAGGGCAGGCGGCAGCATGGGCACGCTGCCGCAGCGCCAGAACGGATGAGCAATCAGGGCAACCGCGCTGCTTTGCGCCGCCGGACAATCGTGACGCTGGAAAAGCTTGCGCCGGGGCCGTATGCTCGGTTCCATGATGCTCTCGCCCATTCTCGACCACATGTTTCATTTGCCGCTTCCCGTCGCTGAGAAGCTGCTGCGGCCATTCATCGTCTACCTGGCTCTGGTGCTGCTGCTGCGCCTGTTTGGCAAGCGGGAGCTGGCGCAACTGAACCCCTTTGACCTGGTTGTTTTGCTGTCACTCTCAAACACAGTGCAGAACGCCATCATCGGTGACGACAACTCGGTGACCGGCGGCGTGATCGGAGCCTTCGGCCTCCTGGCCATCAACTGGCTTCTGGTGCGCGTCCTCTTCCGCTCGCGCAAGCTGACGCGCGCGCTGGAAGGCCGGGCGACGGTGCTGATTCACAACGGGCAAATCGACAAGAAAGCGCTGGACCGCGAGGCGCTGACGCGCGAGGAGCTGCTGGAGGTGGTTCACCGGCAGGGGTTTGAAGGCTTTCACCAGGTCCACCGCTGCGAACTGGAGCCAAACGGCACATTCTACGTGGAGGCGTTCGAGCCCTCAGTGGCCGACAAGCGCCACACCGAGTTGTTGGCCCAGCTCGATGCGCTGAACCGCGAGGTCGCCTTGTTGCGCGCTCAGCCTTCCGGCCAATGAACGCTCGCGTTGATGCGATGTTTGCGTCTTAGACTGTAGAATCAGTCCCGCAGGAGACTTCCCCATGCATTCCGGCCCAGGCAGCAGGTACTTCCACGTACTGGCATCCTCTGCGCTCGCGGTTGCGGCGCTGGCGGGCGCGCAGACGCTGAAGCAGCGCCCGCCGGCCCGGCCTGCGGCCCCGGCCGCGCAGAGCCAGAGCCATGCTGCTCTGCCCCCGGCCGAGGCCGTGCTACCCCAGGGCACCAGCCTGCAGGTGGAAGTTACCCGCCACTACCCGATGAAGGCGGGCGAGGCGATTGAGGGAAGGCTGCTGCACCCGATTTATTCCGATGGCAGGCTGGCCGTGCCGGAGAACACACTGCTTCACGGCGAAGTGGTGTCTCTGCAGCCGGACAGAAAGGCCCGCTGGCATGCGCGGCTGATGGGCGACTTCACGCCGTTCCACAAGCCGCAGGTGCGCTTTGACGAGCTGATGCTCACGGGAAATCGGCTGGCGATCTCCGCCGCCGCGGCGGCCAACGGCGCTCCGGTGCTGCATTTGACTGCACCGGGCGTGACACCGAAGAAATCGTTTATTGCGCGCCATTGGGCGCAGGCGAAGAGCAACCTTCACGATCGCCTGGCATACTTTACCGCGCCGGGCAAGGGCGACCGCGCGCTGCAACTGCTCTATCACCAGTTGCCGTACCACCCCGAACGCATCGAGGCGCACACGGCGTGGTCGTTTGAACTGACGGCGCCATTGACAGTGCCGGATCCGGCTCCTCATGCGACCGCGACGGCGGCCCCAACCGTGCCGTCCAGCAGCAATCCTGAGACGTGGGCGGTGAACGCGCTGCTGACGCGCGACCTGACCTCTGCCACCGCGAAGCCTGGCGACGCGGTGCAGGCGCTGGTGATCGAGCCGGTCTTCGACAAGGACAAGCAGCTTGTGGTGCCGCAGGGTTCCACGCTGATTGGCAAGGTGGCGTCGGCAAAGGCGGCGCGCTCCTTTGGGCGGAACGGCAAGCTGCGCTTCACCTTCCAGCAGGTGCGCTTTCCCGAGGGCTATAACCGGCAGGTGCAGGGCTCGCTGGCCGGAGCCGCGACGGAAAAGACGCAGGACCTGTCCCTGGACGCCGAGGGCACGATCACTCCGCGCAACCGGTCGAGCGCGGTGGCGCCGCTGCTGCTGACGATGCTGGCCGGGCGCGCGCTGGACACGGATGGCAACATCACGGCGCAGACCGGCGTGGCCTCGAACGGCTTTGGACTGGCGGGGCGCATTGTGGGCATGGGGGCGATCGCAACCTTGCTGCGGGAATCGGCTTCTACGCGGCAGGGCTTTCGTTCTATGAGAATTTCCTGCGCTCGGGGAGCGACGTCGTGTTCCCGAAGGACACGCGGATCGAGATCCAGACCAACCCGCTGCGCGCGCCGGTGCTGAAGCCGGAGGGGCAGTAGAAATTCTCTCAGATTTTTAATATTCCTGTTGCGGATATATCCGTAATGGATATATATTTCTTCCATGGCAAGTGGAACCGCACCGGCGACACCGCTCACATCCGCTGTTTTCGCCATCCTGCTCTCGCTGGCCGAGGGCGACAAACACGGCTACGCCATGATGAAGGACGCCCGCGCGCCGGAGGGTGGCGGCGTTCTGATGGGGCCGGGCACGCTTTACGGCTCGCTGGACCGGATGATGCGCGACGGGCTGGTGAAGGAGTCGGGCATTTCAGACGACGAGCGGCGGCGCTACTACCGGCTGACGGGGCTGGGACGCGCCACGCTGGCCGCTGAAGCGCAGCGCATGAACGCCGCGGTCAAGAAGGCGAGATCGCTGGGGCTGCTGCCGCAGGGAGGCCGGTGATGAAGGGGCGTTTTGCGAATACGCGGCTGGAGGCGGTTTACGGATTTGCGCTGCGGCTGTATCCGGCGCGCTTTCGCGAGGCGTACGCGCCGCTGATGCAACAGGCCTTTGGCGATGCACTGCGCGACCGCACACTTTCGCAACGAGCCTTCATTCCGCTCGTCTTTCGGGACCTTCTGATTTCACTTGCAAGGGAGCATCTGACCATGCTGCGTGAATCGCTTGCCCGCCCTGCCCTGCTCTTCAACGCCGCCGTACTGGCCGGCATTTCAACGGTGCTGGCGCTGGCGCTTTACGCCATTCCGCAACAGGTGCTGCGCCTGGGCGCGAACGATCCGCAGGTGCAACTTGCCGGGGACCTGACGGCCCGGCTGGAACAGGGAGCGACGCCCGCCGAAGCAGTTCCTGGGGCGTCCATCGACATGGCGCGCAGCCTTGCGCCGTTCGTGATTGTGTATGACGATCAGGGCCGGCCGCTCGCCTCGCAGGCAACTCTGAATGGCAGTGTCCCCGCCCCGCCCGGCGGCGTCTTCGATTATGTACGCGTGCATGGGGAGGAGCGCGTGAGCTGGCAGCCGGTGCGCAGCTCGGCCGGGCCGGTTCGCATTGCGGCGGTGGTGATGCGGGTCAGCGGAGTGCATCCCGGCTTTGTGCTGGCGGGCCGTTCGCTGCGCGAGGTGGAAGCGCGCGAGCAGCTTGTCTGGATCCTGGCCGGACTCGCATGGCTGGCCATGCTCGGGCTGATTGCCATGGGGACGCTGGCCTTCGGGTGGTATACGCGGCCGACGAAGACTGCCTGACGCGTCCGGCTTCTGCAGCACTCAGAAGGGAGCGGTCGAGCCTGTGCGAGGCGACTACTCCCACTCGATGGTGCCGGGCGGCTTGGACGTGATGTCGTAGACGACGCGGTTGATGCCGCGGACCTCATTCACAATGCGGCTGGAGATGCGCTTGAGGACTTCATAGGGCAGCGGAGTCCAGTCGGCGGTCATGCCGTCCTCGGAGTGCACGGCGCGCACGGCGGCGGTGTAGGCGTAGGTGCGCTGGTCGCCCATGACGCCCACGCTCATGACGGGCAGCAGTACGGCGAAGCTTTGCCAGATGCTGGAGTAGAGCCCGGCGGCCTTGATTTCACCGACAACAATTTCGTCGGCTTCCTGCAGCAGGGCCACGCGCTCGGGCGTGACTTCGCCGAGGATGCGCACGGCGAGGCCGGGGCCCGGGAAAGGCTGGCGGCCAAGAACGTCCTCGGGCATGCCGAGGTCGCGGCCGATGCGGCGGACCTCATCCTTGAAGAGATCGCGGAGCGGCTCGATGAGCTTGAGCTTCATGCGCTCGGGCAGGCCGCCGACGTTGTGGTGGCTCTTGATGGTCTGGCTTGGGCCCTTGACGCTGCTGGACTCGATGACGTCGGGGTAGAGCGTGCCCTGCACGAGCCAGTCCACGCCGCCGGTTTGTTTTGCGATGCGCGTGGCCTCGTCGTCGAAGACAGCGATGAACTCCGCGCCGATGCGCTTGCGCTTGACTTCGGGGTCGGTGACGCCGGCCAGTTGCGCCATGAAGCGCTGGCTCGCGTCGACGGCGACGATGTTGAGGCCGAGCTTGTCGCGCAGGTTCTTCTGCACGCTCTGGAACTCGTTTTTGCGCAGGACGCCGTTGTTGACGAAGATGCAGGTGAGCTGGCTGCCGATGGCCTTGTGGACGAGCACGGCGGCGACGGAGGAATCGACGCCGCCGGAGAGGCCGCAGATGACGTGGCCGCTGCCGACTTTCTGGCGAATCTGCGCGACGGTGGTTTCGATGAAGTGGGCGGGGGTCCAGTCGCCGCGGGCGCCGCAGATGCTGAAGACAAAGTTCTTGATGAGTTGCGGGCCGAGGGGCGTGTGGTGGACTTCAGGGTGGAACTGCACGGCCCAGATGCGGCGCTGCTCATTGGCGATGCCGGCGAGGGCGTTGGAGGTGACGGCGGTGCGGTGGAAGCCGGGGGGCAGTTCGAGCGCCTCGTCGCCGTGGCTCATCCAGACGGCGAGCGTTGGCGGCAGACCGGCGAAGAGTGGCGTGGCGGCGTCTTCGATGGTGACTTCGGCGTGGCCGTACTCGCGCTTGGGCGCGGAGCGCACCTTGCCGCCGAGGTGGTGGACGATGAACTGCAGGCCGTAGCAGATGCCGAGGACAGGCACGCCCAGGTCGAGCAGCTTTGGGTCAGCGGCGGGCGCGTCGGCATCGTAGACGGACGACGGCCCGCCGGAGAGGATAACGCCGATGGGCTTGTGCGCTTGAATCTCAGCCAGGGGAACCGTGCAGGGCAGCACGACGGAGAAGACATTCTGTTCGCGGATGCGGCGGGCAATCAGCTGCGTGTATTGCGAGCCGAAATCGAGGATGACGATGGTTTGGGTGTCCACTCCCTAGTGTGGCAGGCAGGCGGGCGGGATGTAAAGAACCTACGCGGCGATGCCACGCGAAACTGCGGCACGCGCGGCAGGGGCTGGCGTTTATTTATGGAAGACGCGATAAGCGAAGCCGACGCTGAATCCGTTGGGGGTCATGCCGTTGTTGGTCTGGCCGGGGATGGCCGGGGCGGCAGGCCATATCTGGTACTCGTAATCCCCGCGCACGGCGAACCTGCGGCTGAGCTGGTAATCGACGCCGCCACCGGGTGCCATGACAAAGTATTTGCCATACCCGAGGTTGAAGGGAAAGGTGGTCTTTCCCACGCCGACGAGAAACTTTGCATAGGGCTTGAACTTGATCCAGCGTTGCGTGGAGAGCTTTGGTCCGATGAGGTAGTGATCCTGGGACTCTCCCCAATTGGCGTTGAAGTGGAGGAAGCGCATCTCGCCTTCGACGGCCAGATTGGAGTTCAAGCTCCAGTCAACGTAAGCGCCCACACCGTCGAGGCGTCCGACCGGGGAGTAGTCGGGCTGAAAGTTGGAGAACTCCGCGCCGGCCCAGAGGTTGATGTGCCTTTCGTAGGCCGAGGGCGCGACCTGCGCAGAGAGCCGGGCGGGCGACAGCGCCAGACACACGAGAAAAAGCAGGGCGACGAGGCTTGCCGAGAGTGCAGCCTGAAACTTTCCGCTCCCGCCGGGATTTGCTTGGATCGCATTCATCGCTGCCCCTAATGATACCGTACCGTGCCGCGGGCCACGGCGCTGATTCCGGGCCGGGAAGCGACGGTGCGCACGGCAGGCGCAGGCTGCTGCAGAAATCAGGATTGAGCGGCAGGAGCCTCTCGCCGCGAGCTTACGGCATCGGCACTCCCCTGCTCTTGTAGACCACACCGGCTTTCATGACGAACTGCACGTTCTGAAGGACGCGGATGTCGTCGAGCGGATTCTTATCGACGGCGATGATGTCGGCCCATTTGCCGGGTTCGAGAGCGCCCGTCTTCGCGGTCCAGCCCATGAGTTCTGCGGCGTTGAGGGTGGCGGTCTGCAGCGCGGCCAGCGGAGCCATGCCTAGCTGGTTCACGTAGACATCCAGTTCGTGGGCGTTGAGCCCGTGCGGATAGACGGCTGCGTCGGTGCCCATGGCGATTTTTACACCGGCCTGGATGGCGTGTTTGATGTTGCCTTTGGCCACGACGATCACGTCCTTCATCTTCTCCTGATAGAAGGGCGGCAGGTTCCCGTATTGCAGCATCCAGTCTTCGAGATAGACGGTGGGCACGAGATAAGTGCCGCGCTTTTTCATTTCGGCGATGGCTTCGTCATTGATATAGCTGCCGTGCTCGATGGAGTCCACGCCGGCCTCGGTGGCCCACAGGATGCCCTGCGCGCCATGGGCGTGTGCGGCGACCTTGCGGCCCAGGCGGTGAGCATCGGCCACGATGGCCTGCATTTCTTCAAGCGTGTACTGCGAGGCCTGCGGATCGTCGCCCTTGGAGAGCACGCCGCCGGTGGCGCAGATTTTGATGACGTCAGCGCCGTATTTGATGTTCTGGCGCACCATGTGCTGCACGGCGGGGATGCCGTCGGCCACGCCATCGCCGACCAGATGATATTGGGCAGGCAGCAGGTTTTCATCGCAGTGGCCGCCGGTGATGCCGAGCGGCGGCCCGCTCACCATCATGTGCGGCCCGGGCACCTGGCCGGAATTGATGGCGTCGCGCAGGTCAATGTCGGTGTAGCCGTTGGCGCCCACGTTGCGGACGGAGGTAATGCCGGCCAGCAGCGTGGTGCGGGCGTTCGCCACGCCGGTAATTGCCTCCCTGCCCTCGGTCATGGCGAGTTCGTGATAGGGATCGAAGTTGGTGTCCATCGTAAGGTGCGTATGCACATCGATGAGTCCCGGCAGCACGGTCAGGCCGCCGAGGTCAATCACGGCATCCGACGGCTCGGTGGAGATCGAGGCCGTGGGCGCGATGGACTGGATGGTGTCGCCCAGGACGACGATGGTCTGGTTATCGAGCAGGTGGCCGGTTTTTACGTCGAGCAGGTGGCCGGCGCGAACCAGGGTGCGCTTTGGCGCAGGCTTCTGAGCCTGTTGAGCCACGCCGCGCGCGCCGTGGCCCGCCACGCTCAACGCCAGGCACAAGGCGACTGCCAGTTTCTGTCTGAGGATCATGATTTTCTCCTGAGGGAACCGTTTGCGGAGTGTAGCAAACGAGGCCTGCAGGCATCATCCTTCTTGTTGAGGATTTGAAGCGCGGCTTTGGAGCGCGATGCCGCGCGCGTGATAGGCTGCTATGCAAAGAAGATAAAGCCGCTTTGGCTGTTTTTGCGTCCCGTACAGGCCTCCATCCACTTGCGCCGCCGGCGCCTATGGAGACGACCGGGGACCCGATCTTCAAGAGGACATCCAATGAACCATTTCCGTTTCATTCCTATTCTGCTGATGGCAGCGGGGACCGCCATGGCGCAGCCGCCTGCGCCCGCCGACGACGCGAAGCCCACGCCTCCGCCTGTCATCAAGAGCTTTGACCTGAACGCAATCGACAAGAGCGCCGATCCCTGCACGGACTTCTACCAGTACGCGTGCGGAAACTGGAACAAGAACAACCCGATTCCCGCCGACCAGGTGCGCTGGGCGCGGTCGTTCTCACTGCTGATGGAGCGCAACCGCTACCTGCTCTGGCAGCAACTGGACGCGGCGGCGAAGGACCCGAAGTCGCCGCTGGAAAAGCAGTACGGCGACTACTACGCCGCCTGCATGGATACGTCGTCGATTGAGAAGAAGGGCCTTGCGCCGCTGGAGCCTGCGCTGGAGCGTATTGCCGCGCTGAAGGACGCAGCGGGGCTGGGCACGCTGGTGGGCGCGCTGGCGGGCGAGGGCGCTGCCGCGCCGCCGTTCCGCTTTGGCGTGGAACAGGACGAGAAGGATTCGTCCAAGCAGATCGCCTCGATTTCGCAAGGCGGACTTTCGCTGCCTGACCGCGATTACTACCTTGTGGACAGCAAGCATTTCCAGGACATTCGCGCGGAGTATGTTGCGCACGTGACGAAGATGTTCACGCTGGCCGGGGACACGCCGGAGCAGGCAGGCAAAGAAGCCGCCGCGGTGATGACTATTGAGACAGCTCTGGCCAAGGCATCAACAAGCCGCACGGCGCTGCGCCAGCCGGAGAACCGCTACCACATCTACACCGTGAGCGACTTTGAGAAGCTCGCGCCCGGCGTCGATTTCCAGGCGTATTTCAAAGACGTGAAGGTGGGGCACTTTGACACGCTGAACGTGGCGACGCCGGAGTTCTTCAAGGCGCTGAACGGGCTGGTGGCGACAGAGCCCGTGGATGCGTGGAAGTCGTATCTGCGCTGGCACCTGATTCATGGCGAAGCGAGCAACCTGCCGAAGGCGTTCTTCGATGAGAATTTCGCGTTCTTTGGCAAGACGCTGGCGGGACAGAAGGAGCCAACGCCGCGCTGGAAGCAGTGCACGGCGATGACGGATCGCGCGCTGGGCGAAGCGGTGGGCCAGGACTGGGTGAAGCAGAATTTTCCGCCCGCGGCCAAGGCCAGCATGGACAAGCTGGTGGCCTCGCTGGAAAAAGCTCTGGGCGAGGACATCAAGACGCTGCCGTGGATGAGCGAAGCCACCAAGAAGGCAGCAGAAGAGAAGCTGGCCATGGTGCGCAACAAGATCGGCTACCCGGAGAAGTGGCGCGACTACGCGGCGCTGAAGGTGAACCGCGATGACCTGATCGGCAACCTCGAGCACAGTGCGGTCTTCGAGCGCAACTGGGAACTGGACCACCTGGGCAAGCCGGTGGACGAGAAGGAGTGGGGCATGACGCCGCCCACGGTCAACGCCTACTATGACCCGTCCATGAACGACATCAATTTCCCGGCGGGCATTCTGCAGCCGCCGTTCTTTGACTTCACGGTGGACCCGGCGGTGAATTATGGCGGCATCGGCGTGGTGATCGGACACGAGATTACACACGGCTTTGACGACGAGGGCTCGCAGTACGACGGCAAGGGCAACCTGCGGGAATGGCAGACGCCGGCCGACCGGAAGGCCTTTACCGAGCGCACCGACTGCGAAGTGAAGGAGTACGACGGCTTTGAGGCGGCTGCGGCGCACGGCGATGCCGGCGCGCAGATGCTGAACGGCAAGCTCACCCTGGGCGAGAACACGGCCGACAATGGCGGATTGCGCATCGCCTACATGGCGCTGCTGGATACGCTCGCGTCCGAGGGCAAGACCCTCAACGAAAAGATCGACGGCTACACCGAGGCGCAGCGCTACTTCGTGGGCTTTGCGCAGGTGTGGTGCCAGAACCAGACTGAGCAGTCGGCGCGTCAGTCCGCGCTGGTGGACCCGCACTCGCCGGGCCGCTGGCGGGTGAATGGAACGGTGCAGAACTTCGACGAGTTCGGCAAAGCCTTCGGCTGCAGGAAAGGGCAGCCCATGTACCCGGTAAACTCCTGCCGCGTGTGGTGAAGAGGGCGGATTGCTGCGGGGCAGCGGCAGCCAGGCGCCGCAACGCTCCGGAAGCGCGGTGACTTTTTGCGCAGCCGGGGCGTCCAACCTGCAACCGTAACAGCAGCACTTGCCCCACACGAAGCGAATGCCCGGCTCTGTCCCCTGCGGGTCGCAAACCGGCCCCCTGGGGAACTCACTGTTTTGGCCCAGATGGAGCGGGAACTAGGCACAACATGGCCTTGGCTTTTACAATTCATCAGGGACCCATCCCAACCCAGCTCTGCTGTGGAACTAGCAAACTTGGCGGCGCACGCCGGACCAGGATGAAGGAATCGCATGAAGTTCAAGAAATTCGGCAAGGCCTTTCTGATGAGCGCCCTTTCTGCTGGCGTCGCCCTCGGCATTACGTCTTGCGTCCAGAGTTATACGGTCGGTTATCTGTGGGTCACGAGCAACGTCACGGCTCAAAGCACCGGCAACGGCATTATCAGCGGCTTCAAGATTGACCACAATACAGGCAACCTGGTTCCCATTAACGGCCTGCCGATTTCCTCGGGAGGCGCCAATCCCGGCCGCGCCCTGGTTCTGCCTGGGCAGCGGTTCATTTATGTGCTGAATCGCGGAGCCAACTCCTCGGGCGGCTCGGTGTGCACCACCGCGAACCCCTGCCAGAACGCGAACATCACCCAGTTTGCGATTGGCGGCAACGGTGTGCTTTCTCCGCAGGCGACCTTCTTCACGCAGGGACTGAACCCCTTCCGCATCGTTGCGGACACGGCGGGCAACTTTATTTACGTGCTGGACCACGATTCGCCGTCGAACGCCTCGTGCGCGCTGTCGCTGGGGTCGGGCGTGACCTCCTGCGGCGACGTGACGGCGTTCAAGGTCGATTCGAATACGGGCCGCCTGACCCTGGTGGTCAACTCCCAGGTGACCTCGGCGAGCGGCACAGCGCTGCCGTACTTCCCGGTTCCCGCCAACCCGCTCGATTTCGTGCTGGCGAATGGCTACATTCTTACGGTCAGCGGCACTCCGGCGACGGGCGATTCGGTCTTCCCGTACACCTATAACGCCGGTACCGGACAGTTGACGATCAACCAGAACAGCTCGCAGCCGCTGAACGTCACGCAGACAACGGGCATCATCGCCGCCGGGGGCAACATTTACGTGCTGGACAACGAACCCATCACGGTGGGCAACATCACCTCGCCGAGCCAGGTTCTTCCGTTTACGGTGGGCAGCAACGGCGCACTGCAGGCGATGACGGGCGGAGCAGTTCCGGATGACCCGACGCTCTCGAATCCGATTTATCTGATTGTCGAGTCCAAGGGCAAGTGGGTTTACCTGGCCAATCAGGGCAACAATACTGACCAGAACAACACGCAGAGCGGACTGGCGGGATATGTGATTGACCCGGCGACGCACCAGTTGAGCGAGATTCCGGGCAGCCCGTGGGGCACCGGAGCAGGTCCGCAGTGCCTGGTGGAGGACCCGTCCAACCAGTTCGTGTACACGGCCAACTTCAATGATTCCACGGTGACAGGCCGCGTCATCGACCAGAATTCCGGCGTGTTGAACAACCTGCCCGGCAAGGCCAACCGCAGTTACCCGCTGACGGGCCCGGCAGCGTGGTGCATGGTTTCCGGGCGCACGAGCTAAGGCGACGCACGGAAGCAGTTGAGACTTGGGCAGGGGATTTGCCGGAAGTTCCGGCCCCTGCCCCAGGTTCCGGAGTTTCCGGATTCCTGAGAAATGTAGTCAGGCCGCGGAGCGGTTGCAGGTTGAGCCGCAAGCGCCTGGATGACCAAACCTGGATTTTCAGGGCCGAAGTTCCGGTCCGCTGACGAAAGATGCGCATGAAGTTAAACAGATCGAGCCAGCTGGTGCTGGCCTCCGCGGTCAGCCTGCTGGCGTCAGGGTTTCTGTCTGCCTGCAGCTTTCTTACCGGCACGCTTACCGTGGACTTTGTGTATGTGACCAGCGCCCTGGCCGCGGGACCGAACCAGTACGGCGAGGTGGACGTCTTCGAGATCAACTCGGAGTCAGGCCGCATGCGCCAGATTCCGGCCTCGCCCTTCCCTTCGGGCGGCCGCAATCCGGTGGCTGCGACGCCTTCGGCGGACAACACCAACCTCTACGTGGTGAACGAGGATGACAACACCATCGTTCAGTTCGTCATCGGCAACGACGGCAAGCTGTATCCGCAGAACACGGTGAACACGCCCGGAGTCTTCCCGATAGCCGTCACGGTTTCGGGCAAGACGCTCTTCGTGCTGGACACCTATCAGCCATTGCCCACCTGTTCCCCCGCGGCGCCCTGCTCGGGCTCCGTGGCCGTCTTCCCGGTCAAGGCGGATGACTCGCTTGCCTCGCCTGTGGCCAACGCCAGCGTCGGCGGCAATTACTGGCCGCTGATTCTTCCGGGCAATCCCACGCACGTGATGACGCCCACAGGCATCACGACGGCGGCTTCGGGCGCCTATCTGTATGTGACGGCGTATGACTCGACCGCTGGCGGCGGTTACATTTTCGGCTTTGCTGTGAACTCCGACGGCACACTGACCGCGTTGAACTCCGGCGTGCCTTTTGCGGCTGGAAAGCAGCCCTATTCGATTGCGAGCGATCCGGCCGGCAACTATGTTTACGTGACGGATTACGCCAAAGCCAGCGTGATGAGCTTCCGGATCAATGCCGGCCTGCTTACCCCGGTGAGCGGCAGCCCGTTCCAGGCAGGCAACCAGCCGGCGTCGGTCGTGGTGGACGCCACGGGCAAGTATGTCTTTGTCGCCAACTCGCAGGACTCGACCGTATCGTCCTACACCAGCAACGGCGGAGCGCTGACCAGCGTGGGCACGTACACGACAGGAACGCAGCCGGTGGCCATCGGCATCGATCCGGCGCTGAATCAGTATCTTTTCACGGCCAACTTCCTGGGCGGCGACGTCTCCGGTTTCCAGGTGAACGCAAACGACGGCACGCTGCTGAACTCGCAGTTCTCGCCGTTCAAGGCCAACGCGCAGGCGACCGCCGTGGCTGCGATTCCGCACGGGAGCCAGACGAAGAAGTAGCCAGCGTTTGAACAGCCTGCCCGAGGCGCGGATCTGAAACGCCGCAAGACGGAGCAGGCCGGCAGAAATTTGGGCCCGATGCCGGGCCCGGTAGCAATACCCCGTAACGGGCTTTTACAATCAATACGGGGCAACTCAACCAGTTCTCATTGGGCTCGACACGGATGGCCCACGACGAAGGAAGCGCATGAAGTTCAGCAAATTGAGCCAGCTTTTTCTGGTCTCTGCCATCGGCCTTCTAGTGGCCGC
>JAJXXG010000233.1 GCA_021781255.1 Acidobacteriota bacterium | reverse complement strand
GAGGGGGCGATACGCGCTCAGAATTCACTCTTTTGGGGTAAGCACCTGTGTCACCGGCTGCCTTGGACGTGGTAAGCGACCCAAACGACCGGCGTTCGGAATCCGCCAAGCGCCTGGTTGACCGCCGATGCTTACCCATGCCGATATTTACTGCGTAGACAAGAATGCCGTGGAGTTCCGGACTTCCGGGGCTTGTCTCCAAGGCCGACTAATCGCCCAGGACCCTATCAATGAGTCCTATGAGAGGGGCCCCTTAGAAGCAGTATTTTGGGGTGATATTTCTACTCGTTCAATCTATGGGTGCATGGTCCACCAGAGCAGAGCGGATGTGAGCATCATTGCCGTGAGAATGATCAATGCTGGGCGGACGATGCGGCGGTCTCTTTTGGCCGGTGACATAATTTGCGGCGCATAGGTTATCTCGTTTCTGTTGGCATGAACCAGGGAGCTTGTTTCCGATGACGGTCGGTCCGGTACGTGGTATCGGCCTGGAAAGTGGAGAGCCGGAAACCAACCGTCGGATTTGAGAACGGTAAACCAGCCCGCAGTCCGCACACTGAATTGCTGGTGAGTTGATGAGCGTTGAGATCTCATTGCTTTCTCCTGACTTTGTGCTTTGGAAAGCACCTTCAGTACCCTTGCTCCTAGTGCTCGGCGCGTATGGCCTCGATTGGATCGATCGCGAGAACTCTGGTGGTAGCCGACCATGCGGTGGCGACGGCAAGAAGGAGCAGGAAGAGGGAGGGAACGACAAAAGCCATCACGCCTGACATGTGGATGCCCACAAAAAGATGTTGAAGGAACACGCCGCATCCGGCAGCCCCTGCAATGCCGACCAGGATGCCGACTGCTACTGGAACAGCACCCTGGCGCAAGATGAGCGTTCGAATCTGCTGGATGGATGCGCCTAGCGCGATGCGCACGCCCAATTCATGTTCGCGCTGGGTGATTGCACGTGAGGAAGTGCTGTAGACACCTGCGACCGCAATAAGAAGAGCGAGAACTGCCAGGAACAGCACAGAAGTCGTATAGAATCTTGGGCGTTCCATGGTTTCGCTCAGCCGTTGATCGAGCGTCTTGACGTCATACATCGGCACGCTTCGGTCCAGGCCGGCGACGGCATCGCGGCATTCGGTGAGGTAATGCTGAGGGTTGCCACTGACGCGTGCGACAAAGGTTAAGGATGGAGGAGGCTCCTCTTCGACTGGCCAGTAGGCCTCGGGCACTCCGTTGTATTCCGGGCCGCCCATACGAGCAGTGCTGACAACACCCTTTACCAGGTATGGCCGGTGTGTCCAGGGCGCAATGATGTTTCGCCCGACAAGGCCGGGACCTAAACCCGATGCACGCGCGAAGGCCTCATTGACGATGACAGGAGGTTGGGACGGCTTGTTCAGATCAAGCCCAAAGTCGCTTCCCGCAATCAGCCTGCTTCCCATGGCGTTGAAATAACCCGGCATTGACCCGTTCAGCACGACTCCTGCAACCTTCGGCCCTGACTCCACCTGAATGGTGCCGGCCATCATCACATTGTTTGAAAGGGGCAGGTAATTGACTGCTCCGACCGCCTGCACTCCTGGTATGGCCTGCAAGCGTTCTTTGACCGAAGAGTAGTATTGCCACTTTGCGTCTTCGGTTCTGTATCGAGTGCCTTCAAGAGAGACGTTGAGCGTAATGGCGTTTGCAGGTTGAAATCCAAGATCAGTGTGGGTCAATCGCAGGAAAGCCGACCCGATTGTGAACGAACTGACCAGGAGTGAGAGCGTGAAGGCAACCTGCAGGGTGACCAGGACAGAGCGCAAACGCGCCGTGACCGGCTCGTTGGTTTCGGATTGGATACGCACGACCTGCGTGGAAGGCTGGATGCGGCCGATCAGCCAAGCGGGCATGATTCCAAACGCGAGGCCGGTAATTAGAGCCAAAGAGATTGCGAAACAGAGAACGTGCCAATCCAGCAGGGTGTAGTCCTGTGTTGCCAGTTGCGCGGGGATTACCGTGCCGGCGACGCGCGCGACGAGGAGGGCAACAATCATGCCGAGTGCAGCTCCTGTCAGTGTGAGCGCCGTCGCTTCTACGGTCAGTTGTTGGATGAGTCTTGAAGGGCTGGCCCCGAGGGCGGAGCGCAACGCGAGTTCCTGATGCCGCTCTGCAGTGCGCGACAGCAATAATTGCGCGACATTGGCCAGGGCGGTCAACAGAACCAGAACAACTACAGAGAAAAGGACCAGAATGGACGTACGTATCTGCGAGGAAAGTTGATCTCGCAGCCCGATGAGCTCAGGCATGGAAGCGTTCCCCGGTTGCAGGCTCTTCGGGTTGACACGGGCGACATCGGCTTTGAAGTCTTCACGCGCCTGAAGCATGGTGAAACCGGGCCGCAAGCGGCCAATGGTTTGCCAGATGAATGCGCCGTGTTTGGGGATTACCTCAAAATCGAAGACGGTTGGCGTCCATACGTCGACGTTGCCCGGATAATCGAAGCGCGCGGGCGCCACGCCGATGATGGTGAGAGCGACCCCATCCAAATGCGCGACGGAGCCGATTACGGATGGACTGCCGCCATAGGCCTGCTGCCATAAGCGATGGCTAATCACGATTACGTGGTTCTGGCCCGGCCGGTCCTCCTCCGCGACGAAGGTGCGGCCGAGAAAGGCAGGCACACGGAGCAACGAAAACAAGTTTGCGGAAGTCTCTGTGACGCGAACGCGCACGGTATCGCGACCCGCGTTCAGGTTCATCTCCGATGTAGAAAATGTCGCCGCATTCTCCAGGTAGGGACTGTGAATTCGCCAATTGGTAAAGGCTGCGCGGCCATTGCCGGCGGAAAATGGAGCAAAGCGCAACTCCACCAATCGCGATGCATCACCAAATGGCAGCGTGCGAAGAAGCAGGGCGCTGGTGATGCTGAAGAGGCCTGTGCTTGCGCCGATTGCCAAAGCGAGGGTGCCGACGGCGATGGCAGCGCTCAAGGGCCGCCGCTTGTACACCCTTAATGCAAACCTTAGATCCTGACCGAGCTCTCTCACCAGTTCTCGCGGTGCGGAGATTGCAACATCGGAAAGAGAGCGCAACCATAGTCCGAAGGTCTCCTTCCATCCCTGCGCATCGCGCTGCTCGTCACGAAACTGACGTTCCATCGCGCCTTCGTATTCCTGGCGAAAACTCGCCGGATAGAGTCTCAGCAATCTTCGGTACAGTTTCGTGATATCCATCCTGATCGCCTTATACGGAATCGGGTAGTCCCAGACGCACTTCTGCAAACTGCAGGAGAGAGCGCAACCGCGCGGCTTCTGCGCGCGCAACGCGACGACCCAAGGGTGTGATTTTGTAATAGCGACGGCGCTCGTCATCGAGATGCGGATCTGGCCGCTCGTCTGATTCGACAATGAAGCCCTGTTCCAACATTTTGTTGATGGCTCCATAGAGCGCGCCCGACCCCAGGTTGATCTTCTTGTCTGTTCGCTGCAGAATTTCGCGCTTCAGGGCATAACCATGCCGCTCACCTTCATTGAGAGAAAGCAGCATGTGAAAGACAGGAAGGGACAACGGAAGGAATTCATCGGCGCGTTTAATTGTACTTGTCATACTATGTCGACTTATGACCTAGTATGACGATGTTCGATTAGCGTGTCAACATCGAGTTCCGGATCTACCAGCTAAAGCGCTACTGCCGGGCGCATGGCGCCATTGATTCTTTCCAGTGAATAGAATCTATGAGTGCGAAATCTCTAGTGACGTATCGACGACAATTTCGGAGTAGTTGGTGGTTGACCGCCTACCATCGCGTTACAAAGTAAGCAACATCCGCGGGAAGGAAAGCGGAGCGGTTGCCAGTATCACTGG
>JAJXXG010001060.1 GCA_021781255.1 Acidobacteriota bacterium | reverse complement strand
GAACCGCGGCCTGTTTCTTCAGGTCTGTAAACCACGGACGATATTTCGGGCGGTTCCAGGGATCAATGGCTCCGTCCGCAAGCGAGAGGGTTTTGTCGGGAATTACGAGGTTCAGGTCATAATCAACCGTATTGCCAAAGCCCTGGCAGCGCGGGCATGCGCCAAAGGGATTGTTGAAGCTGAAGAGGCGCGGCTCTGGCTCTCGGCCCGGACGATGGCACACTATGCACTCATATTCGGCCGAAAAGCGATGATAGACCGTCTGCCCGGTATCATCGCGCGGCAGGACTTCAAACAACACTTCTCCGGCTTCACGATAGGCAATTTCTGCTGCGTCCACAATGCGTGCGCGAGACTCGGCGCTGATGACGATGCGGTCAAGAAGAACAAAGAACGGCTGTGCAAAATCGAGATCGAGCAGCGACTCCGGCGTGGAGAATTCGAAAATCTGGCCGTTCTGATACAAGCGATTGAAGCCGGATTTCCGCAATCCGATGAGCCGATCCTTCATCGCTGAGGTCAGTGCTGAAGAAGTGGGCGCGCTAGACCTTGTCTCAGCACTCGCGGTTGTTTTGGCGGCTGGCTTGGCGGCGGTTTTCGCTGAAACCGATTTTGTCGCTCGGCGCGCAGGCTTATCTGGCTGCGCCTCAGGCTCTGCATGGTGCACAGGGAAAAGCGCATGCAGGCGAGTTCCCTCACCTAACGCACAAATTGCATCCGCAATTTCGTCCACAGAGTCGCGCCGGACAAGACCGTCGCAATGGACGCAGTGAACTTCTCCACAACGCGCGTAAAGGAGCCGCATGTAGTCGTAGATTTCCGTAGCCGTGGCAACTGTAGAGCGGGGATTGCGCGTGGTGTTCTTCTGCTTGATGGCGATGGCCGGGGCAAGACCGTCAATCTCATCGACGTCCGGCTTCTCAATCC
Source organism: Acidobacteriota bacterium (assembly GCA_021781255.1). The sequence goes on along the minus strand of JAJXXG010001060.1, from coordinate 2,924 downwards.
GCTCAAGGAATTGACGCGCATAGGACGAAAGCGATTCGACATAACGGCGCTGGCCCTCGGCATAGATGGTGTCAAAGGCAAGCGAGGACTTGCCCGAGCCCGAAACGCCGCTGATCACCGTCAGTTGACCGTGCGGAATCTCGCAGGAGACATTTTTCAGGTTATGTGTCCGCGCACCGCGGATGAGAATTGCCTCCTGCGCGGAAGCAGGCTCCTGCTCCGCATGGGCAGGGACAGTGTCGCTTCGGATTTCATCAGTAAGGTTTGCGTAGCTCAAGGGGAAAGCATCCGAGGCAAAGCTTTGGACTGCTTGCTGAACTCCTCAGACAGGGTGAGGACAAGGCAGACCATTCTCTATTATAGGGCTACCTCCAGATGCTGCCCGCGCCATGTGGCATCCCTCGACTCTTGAGCGATTTAACAGCTGAAAATCCATGGTATTCGCAGTTCAGGCGAGGCGGTGACGAGTCTTCGTTGGCCGAATAGTCTTCTCCCGGACTTGGCCCCCGATTGAAACCATTCGGTCAGTGCGTGTGCTTCAGGCCGCCGCCGCCATTGACCGCACTACCTCAAGCCGTTCAGCAGCCAGATGGGCGGCTGGTTCTCGATCGAGCACCGCTGAGAGCGCCAACAACGCACTCGAAGCACAGGCAGGGCACTGTGAGGAGCAGTTTCCCACGGAGTTACAATCCTGGCATAGATATGCTGAGACGAGAGGCATGTGCTGCAACTTAGCTGGGGAAGTCATAAGATCACCTCACTCTGGAAGTCCGTTCTAACTCCTGCGTCCTTGGCAGCTACCGCGGAAACTAACTTCCTGCGAAAATGCTATGCGAAGTTCCAGCCAGTTTCCGTGATTTTCTCCATGTTGCGCGAAACGCTAGTTTGCACCGAGGTGGTATTCGCCCATCGTACAGTTTTTTGGACTTACGCTCTAAATCGCTCTAAATAGAGTTTGGTAACCCCTCAAAGCTCATCGCGGACAAAGGTAACCAGGAGAGCAGAACTTCCCCTTCGCACACCTATGGCAAGAACCCATTCGACGGGGGCTTGTCGCTGTTCAACTCGTCCTGGCAGCCGTCAGGCGGCGCACTTGGACACACAGCCCCAGTTACTTGGAGAACAGTCCGGAGCCGCCACCCGAGTGTATCGCCGCGCGGTGAGCGGCCCTTCTGGCCAATTTGTTCAGCCGTTTATCCACAGTTATGGGCTTCGGTTGTTCTCCCGCCGGTGCGGTCTGACTCGGATTGGCGGGCTTCACGCTTTCATCGTGGAGATTGAGTTGCAGCAACGTTTTCATCGCTTCACCCTCCACAGATATTTTCCTCCAAATCTGGTTCACTGGACGGAAAAAATCGACAGGAGATGGCTACCGGCTTCAGGGTGAACTAGGCTCTCTCGTCTGCAAACATCGGAGGCCTAAAGATCTAACCGGTTGCTGGAAGCCACGCGGCCATACCACCGGCCAGAGTCCTTGACGGTACGCTTCTGGTTCCGGAAATCCACATATGTAAGGCCATAGCGCTGGCTATAACCGTCCGTCCACTCAAAGTTGTCCAACAGGCTCCATGCGTGGAAGGCCCGCACCCGCGCGCCGTCACGGATAGCCCTGGCAAGTTCGGCCAGGGTCTGGCGGAAAAATGCCTTGCGGCGGGCGTCGGGCACGCTACCGCCTTCCTGATCATAGGGTGTATCGAGATAGCTACACCCGCACTCGCTGATTTCGATAATTGGGTGGTCGTATTCGCGGGAAACCTGCGTCACCAGGTCATAGATTCCACGTGGCCAGACCTCAAGGCCGGCATCCGTGAGCGGGCCTTCCGTTGGCATCACCGCGTGGAAGCGTGTGTAGGGGTCGCCACCATTGGGATCGCCCGAGTCCATAACTTTTTCTGTACCGTACTGCTGGGCGCGGGCGGCAGGCCCTGCGCCGGGGTCTGAGACAATACGCCGCGTGTAGTAGTGGAAGCCAATCCAGTCGAGCGGGGCGCGCATAATCTTCTCGTCCCCGGGCCGGAAGCCCATGAGCTCGAATGGCGGCTCTCCAACAAAGGCCTTCGGGTACTCGCCTTTTAGCGCGGCATTCAGGAAAAAGACATTCTTCATCGCGTGGAAACGAGCGGTGGCGGCTTTGTCAGCTTCCGAATTTGTTTTGGGATAGCCGGGAGCCATTCCATAGGCACTGCCAACCTGCGCATCGGGCCGCGCGGCCTTGATGGATCGAAAGCACTCGCCCTGGGCGAGGGAAACCGTGTGAGCGGCGCGGTAGAAATCCCGCAGGCTCTTGCGCCCGGGCGGGAAGATCCCGATGCCGTAGCCGTAATAAGTAAACGCCCAGGGCATATTGAATGGCGCCCAGATGGTAAGCCGGTCGCCAAGTTCTCTGGCTAGAATTCCGGCGTAATCGGCAAAGTAGCCGGCGAGGTCGCGGTTGGGCCACCCACCGCGATCTTCAAGCGCCTGCGGCAGATCCCAGTGATAAAGCGTGCAGAAGGGACGAATGCCTGCGCTGTGTGCAGCGTCGAGCACACGTTTATAGTGGTCAAGACCTTTCTGGTTCGGTGCCCCCGTGCCGGTGGGCTGAATGCGTGGCCATGAGATGGAAAAGCGATAGCTTCTCTGATTCAGGCGTTTGAGAATCGCAATGTCCTGCGGGTAGCGGTGATAGTGGTCGCAGGCCACATCGGCTGTGTCCGCACCTTTGATGTGGCCAACAACGTGCGAATATCGGTCCCAGATGGATTCACCTTTGCCATCCTCCCGCCATGCACCCTCCACTTGAAACGCCGCCGTGGCCATGCCCCAAAGAAAACCCTCGGGAAAGTGCGTAGCGGCGATTTGCTCTTCAGCTATTGCACCGGGCACAGGCGTGGACAAATCCACAGATGCGCCGGGCGCGCTCTCTTGGTCTGCGAGGCTTGCAG
>JAJXXG010000533.1 GCA_021781255.1 Acidobacteriota bacterium | reverse complement strand
GGGCAAAGGCGTCATCGCCGCGCAGCCTATCCAGTTTGTGCTTACGACGGCAAAGTAGCCGGGGCGAATCCACAACGCTCAAGCATGCGGAGTACTTCATCGCGGCCCGCATGGACTTTATGCGCTGCGCGCAGCAGGTCTTCGGCCTCAACCGGGTACCAGCTGTTCCGGTCGCGGCGCGTGAGCCCTGCGACGTCGATTGGCTCGATGGCGCATAGAACCGATTCGATGATCTCATCGGAGTCGGCTTCTGTATGAAGCGCGTGCGCTCGCTGAATAATCGCTTCACAGGCAGGACCAAATTCGGGATGGTCATAGAGCAAATACGATTGCGCCAATTCCGGTTTGCCAAGACGGTGAACGGTCTCCGCGTAGCTTGCCGCGGCAAAATATAGAAGAGTGAGAGCAGAAAATGCCCGGAAATTATTCAAATTTGCATAAAGCGCAGCGATGAGTCTCGAAGCTGCAAGAAATTCTGCATCCGTCTTCGTCGCATAGTCAGCCAGCCGCGAGGCAAAGTCATCCCCTCGCCAGTGGCGATCGAAAGTCTCAGCGAGCCGCGTGATGCCAAGCAGCGTCACCGCAAAGCCCGTGGACAGGAATGGATCTGCAAATCCCGCAGCGGAAGGTAGAAGTGCCCAGCGCTTCCCTGCGATGGCCGCACTACGGAAGCTAAGGCGAGGCATGTGGCGAAATGGCTCAACAGCCTCTGCCTGCGCAAACTGCTGTGCGATAACCGGGAAGCGGGCGAGTATGCGTTCCCAGGCGGGAGCGCCTTCGTGCAGTCTCAGCTCTTCGGCAAGTGCGTCCGTCGCGGAGATTCCCGCGCTGGTGATGCCGTTGTTAAATCGTAGCACCCATATCCAGCCGCCATCGAAGACATGATGCACGGCTGCGTCATCGATTGGATAGGGCGGCGCGTCGTCAAGAGCAACGGCTCCCATTTGGTCGAGTCGCTGCACGCCGCGGAAGTGGCTGTATAAAGACTGCGTGGAGGGAAATCCTGGCAGCAGATGCTCCCCCAGGCCGAGCATGCGATGCAGAAAGCCGCGCTGGCCGGTCGCGTCGACAACAAACTCAACTTCGATGTGCAGTTCGCGATCATCGTGGGCTCCGCGCAGACGAATGCCGTCCGAATGCTCAGCAACTTCTCGCAAATCAACTTGATCAAAATAGGCTACGCCCAGGCGTTGCGCTTCCTGCACGAGAAATGCATCGAAGTCGGCGCGGTACCAATGGGTATCTGCAATGGCATCGTTCGGGCTTGCTGCAACCAGAAGTTGATCCTCTCGCTCGATCCTCGCGGCACTGCCCGGCACATGATGAAAGAAGGTGAAACCGCGCTTAAGACCGCAGGCAAGTTCGGGATGGCTCTGTTGCCAGCTTCCCCATTTGCTTAGATGGCGAAGCACGGGCAGATCATAGCGTGCCGCCAGTTCCTCGATGAGAAGATCCGCAAGGGGCGTTGATGACTCGCCGATTACTACACGAGGATGCCGACCCTGCTCAAGCAGCACCGTGCGCAGGCCGAGGCGCTGCGCGATCATGGCGGTGAGCGAGCCTGCAAAGCCCGAGCCGATTACGGCAACGTCAAACTGTTCGTCCAAGAGTGTCTCCACATGCGTTGCAGTGAATCGCCTCGATGACCCGCTGCTGCAGATTCATCGCGCGCAGCCGTTGCAGGCGGGCATCGAAGCAGACTCCACACTCGTCCCTGCGCTTCAGGTCCCATAAATCGGTGAAGACGCGCCCGCGCTGTTGGCGGAGGCCATACTCTGCGGCCGATTCCACCACACTGAGATCAGGCGGCGCGAATTCCCCGGCTGCGGCCAGCGACTCCATTGCGCCGTTGCCGCCGCGCGTAGGGATGAGAGTAGCGGCGGTTGCTCCGCAGTCGAAGGCGAAGTCGAGCGAATGCTTTGCCCAGTGCAGCGATCCACCATGAGGCATAAACGGAGGCTGCACCAGGATGAATGCGCGCAGATCGATGTGATTGCCTCGCAGGAAATCTGCAGCAGCCGCGAACTGATCGAGCGTCATGCGCTTGTTCAGCTTCTCCAGCACCTGAGGATGCGCTGTCTCAAGCCCCATGGCGATTTCCAGCTTTCCGGACAACAAATCTCGTAACTCGACGCTGCGCGCGCCCACAAATGCCGGATGGCATTCGACGATGACGCGCTCAAAGCCGTGGACCCGGTCGGCGATGGCGGGGTAGTCCTCAACGGGAATGGCACGCGGGTCGAAGAAGCTTCCACTGTTGTAGAGCTTCACGGCGCGGGCTTGCGGCAGGCGCGTGAGGGCGAAGTCAATCTGCGCGGGAATCGCCCCCGGCGGCACGGACTCCTCAAGCGTGTTCTGCCACAGATCGCACATGGTGCAGCGGAAGGGACACTCGCGGTTGGTGAGGAAGATTGTGGCGACCGGAAGCACTTCTCCGCCCGGCGCACACTCGTCCTCAACGAAGAACGCGTATGGCTCGTAAGGATTCCGCGGAGCGCGGGCAGGCCGCTGCTGGATGATCCAGCGGTCGCGGTCTGCCGCAGTCTCGGGATAGACGTGAACCACCGCTGCCCTCAGAGATAGATGGAGAGGAAGCGCTTGCGATACTCCGCTTCGCGCATCGGCAGATGGCTGCGCAGCGTATCGACGGGGATGGCTCCGTGCTGGAAGCGGCGCTTGGGGAAGACGGGCATCTTCAGTCCGGTAACGGCTTCCACTCCGCGGCCGACGATCTCGCCCTTGAGCGCATACAGCCGCTCAACGCTGTAGTCAGTCAGCTTGATGAATGGAATCGCTTCCGCCACTGCGATCACTTCAGGGCGTGTGTAGGGGCTGAAGCCCGAAAAGCCAAAATGATGCGCGGGCGCATAGGTGCGCGTATAGGAGCGGCTGAGTCCACCGCTATAGGTGAGCGAGTGCTTGATTTTGCCGACGCCCCAACCCTCCTGGTAGAGCATTTGATTATTGACGACGCTGCGGATGGTCAGCTCGGGGTTTTCTTCGATTGGATAATCCTTGAGGTTTTCGTCGCCGCCGTCGCCATCGATGAGATATTTCCATTCGGGATAGCGATCACGGATGCCGCGGCAGAGCGCTACGGCCATGGTGGCGGACTCGACGTCGAGCGACTTGTAGTCTTCGACGATGCGGATGGTCTCTTCGGTGTTCAGGCTGTCAGGGTCCGCCTCGATGGGTTCAAGAAAGAGGCCCAGACCAAGCGCATCGAGGAATGTGCGCGCCTGCTCCACGTCTGGCCCGCGGCCGAGGTCGAGCACGAAGGCCTTGAGGCGACTGGGATTCATGCCGAGGCGCTGCATCACGTGGTAGGTCGTCAGGAAGACGCTGCCGCTGTCGATGCCTCCGGAGAAGCAGACACCGATGGGCTCGCTTTCCGGCACATGCTTGAGCCACTGCGAAATTTCTTCGGCCAGCGCGCGGATGTATGTCTTGCCGATCTCGTCGAGGTTGGTCGAGAGGGAGCCGGAAACCGGCGTGAAGAAGCGCGTATAGACCGGGTCGGGATCGGGACAGCCGATCAGCTGGATTTCGACGATGAAATGCGCGGGAACCATGCGCGTGTAGCTGGGGTGAAATTGATTGTCGAGGCCCTCGGACTTGAGCCAGTCATAGATCGCGTCGATACGATGCGCGACGACCAGCGCGGGCCCTTCACTGCGCTTGGCCAGGAAATAACGCATTGGGCGATCGAGCGAACGGGCCATGCGTACCGTTTTGCCCTCGCGAGCCAGCAGCGCAAAGGACCCGTGAACGCCGCGGACCGCGTCCGGCTTGCCGGTGAGGACGTGCGCACGGGCCTCATCCACACTCATGTTGAAGATTTGGTTGGCCTCCGGT
>JAJXXG010001088.1:6996-15594 GCA_021781255.1 Acidobacteriota bacterium | reverse complement strand
GCCGCCTGAAGCCGGGCGATCCTGCGCAGGTCACGGTGGATGCTTATCCCGGCCGCCACTTCAACGGCCGCATCGATCAGATTCTGCCGCAGGTGGACTTGACGACGCGCACCGTGCGCGTGCGCCTCATCTTTTCGAATCCCGGCGTGGTGCTCAAGCCGGGCATGTATGTCAATGTCGCCATCGCAGCGCCGATGGGGCGGCAACTGGTTGTGCCGTCCACCGCAGTGTTGCGCACGGGTTCACGCGCCATCGCATTCATCGATCACGGAGGCGGTAATCTGGAACCTCGCACGATTGAGACAGGGTTGCAGATTGGCGATTCCGTCATTGTGCTCAGCGGCCTCAAGGCCGGCGAACAGGTTGTCAGCTCGGCCAACTTTCTGGTGGACTCGGAGGCGCAGTTGCAGGCAGCTTTCGGCTCTTTTGTGCCCCCGGCGCAGCAACCCTCCGCAGCATCAAGCGCAGCGCCGCCTTCGCAGGTGCAGATTGACCTGAGCACGCAGCCCTCGCCGGCGCGCAAAGGCGCAAACATCGTGCGCGTAAAGTTAACCGGCCCTGATGGCAAGCCGCTCGCCGGCGCGCAGGTCAGCGCGATCTTCCTGATGCCGGCCATGCCTGCCATGGGAATGGCCGCCGTGCGCGTCCCCGCTGCTCTTGCAGACAAGGGCAACGGCAACTATGAAGGCTCGCTGCAACTGGAGTCAGAAGGCACCTGGCAGGTCACAGTGAGCGTCCAGCGTGAGGGAAAGAGCATTGAAACAAAGCATCTGAGCATAAACGCTGCGGGAGGCATGTGATGATTTCACGAATCATTGCCTGGTGCGCGCGCAATCCATTTCTGGTTTTCACAAGCGTAGCTCTTTTGTTTGTTGCCGGTCTATGGTGCCTTCGGCACGTGCCGCTCGATGCACTCCCCGACATCAGCGACGTGCAGGTCATCATTCACACGGAGTGGCAGGGAGAGCCTCCGAATGTGATTGAAGATCAGGTCACATACCCGATTGTCTCCGCGCTGCTGGCAGCGCCGCAGGTCAAGAGCGTGCGCGCGCAGACCATGTTTGGCGACTCGTATGTCTTCGTCGTCTTCCAGGATGGCACCGATCTCTACTGGGCACGGTCGCGCGTCATCGAATACCTGCAGCAGATCGCGGGCAAGCTTCCGCCGGATGTGCATCCTGCAATCGGCCCGGATGCAACCGGAGCCGGCTGGGTGTATGAGTACGCCATCGTTGACCGCAACCACAACAGGAGCCTGGCCGACCTGCGCGCGCTCCAGGACTGGTTCCTTCGCTATCAGCTTGAAACCGTGCCCGGCGTCGCAGAGGTGGCGAGCATCGGCGGCTTCGTGCGTCAGTATCAGGTGAATCTTGATCCCAACAAGCTCTTCTCGTACGGCATCTCCGCCGGCACTGTGATTGAACGCGTCCGCCAGAGCACGAATGAAGTGGGCGGCGATGTGCTCGAGATGAGCGGCGCGGAATACATGGTTCGCGGCCTCGGCTATCTCCGTTCTCTCGCCGATCTCGAGAATGTTCCCGTGGCGACAAAGAACGGCACGCCCGTGCTGGTGCGCGATCTGGGCACGGTTACGTTTGGCCCCGACGTGCGGCGCGGCGCCGCTGACTGGCAGGGCGAAGGCGAAACCGTAGGCGGAATCGTCGTCATGCGCTACGGCATGAATGCGCTCAACGTGATTAACGGGGTCAAGGCAAAGTTCCGCGAGATTGCCCCGTCGCTGCCCTCCGGCGTTGAGATTGTGACAGGCTACGACCGCTCATGGCTGATCAATGAATCGATTCACACGCTCAAGCGCGATTTGATTGCAGAGGCAATCATTGTGAGTTTCGTGAGTATCGTGTTTCTGTTCCATTTCCGCTCGGCGCTTGTCCCCATTCTCACGCTGCCCATCGCCGTGGTCGCTGCATTCATCCCCATGTATTACCTGCACGTCAGTTCCAACATCATGTCGCTGGGCGGCCTGGCGCTGGCCGTCGGCGTGCTCATTGACGCTGCCATCGTGATGGTGGAAAACGGACATCGCCATCTCGCGGAGCGCGATGACGTGCCGGACGAGACGGAGCGGCGACGCATTCTGGTGGGCGCGGCGCAGCAGGTTGGCCCCGCGCTTTTTTACTCGCTCATCATCATCGTGGTTTCTTTCCTGCCCGTGTTTCTGCTTGAAGCGCAGGAGGGCCGCATGTTCCGCCCGCTGGCCTGGACCAAGTCGCTGGCGCTAATGTTCTCCTCGCTGCTTTCCATCACGCTGGTCCCGGCGCTCATGCCGCTGTTCCTGCGCGGAAAGCTTCGCCCCGAGGCAAAGAATCCCGCGGCGCGCATCACGCAGGCCATGTATCTTCCTGTTCTGCGCTGGAGCCTGCGGCACTGGAAGCTCGTGATTGTCCTGAATCTCATCTTTCTTGGCGTGACTATTCCCCTCTATTTCCGCCTGGGCAGCCAGTTCATGCCCGCGCTGTATGAGGGTTCTGCGCTTTATATGCCCAGCGCGCTGCCAGGGATTTCCATCACGCAGGCGGTCTCGCTGATGCAGGAGCAGGATCGCATCATACGCTCGTTTCCTGAAGTGTCCACCGTGTTTGGAACCGTAGGCCGCTCAGACAGCGCCACGGACAACGCCCCGCTGGACATGTATGACACCACCATCATGCTGAAGCCGCGCGAGCAGTGGCGCGTCGGCATGACCTACGAGAAGCTGATTCAGCAAATGGATGAGAAGCTGCAGTTCCCGGGGCTCACCAATACATGGACGATGCCTGTGCGCAATCGCCTGGACATGGAACTGACCGGCATCAAGACTTCAATCGGAATCAAGATTCAGGGGCCGGATCTGGCGCACATTGAAGACATTGGAGCGCGCATGCAACAGATACTCTCCAGCATGCCGCAGACCAGCTCTGCTTTTGCAGAGCGCGTCTCGCAGGGCTTCTATCTGAATGTGGAGGTAAACCGCCCCGAGGCTGCGCGCTACGGCCTGACAGTGGCAGACGTGCAGCGCGTCATCAGTTCGGAAATCGGCGGAGCGAACATTGCGCAGAATGTGGAAGGCCGCGAGCGCTTCCCCATCGCCGTGCGCTATCAGCGCGACTTCCGCGATCATCCTGAGGACCTGTCGCGGGCGCTCATCGCGACTCCGTCTGGCGAGCAGATTCCGGTCAGCGCAGTGGCACGGGTCTATTTCTCGCGCGGTCCCGCGATGATTCGCGATGAGGATGGCGCGTTGACCGGCTATGTGTATCTCGATTTGAAGACGCACGACTACGGCGGCTTTGTTGACCGCGCTAACAAACTGATGCAGCAATCCCTGGCGCTCTCCGCAGGCTACACCTGGCGCTGGGCCGGCGAATATGAGTTCGAAATGCGCGCCAAAGAGCGTCTCAAAATCATCCTCCCCATTGTCTTCTTCGTCATCTTTATGCTGCTCTATCTCGTCTTTAAATCGGCAACGGAGGCGGCGGTGCTGATCTTTCCCACACTGTATGCCATGTCCGGCGGGCTGCTGCTGCAGTGGATGATGGGCTATAACTTCAGCGTTGCCGTGTGGGTGGGCTACATTGCGCTGTTTGGCATCGCCGTTGAGACAGGCGTTGTGATGGTGGTGTACCTGCATGAGGCATTCCAGCGTCACGCGGCTCACGGGGAGCCGATGACGGAGCAAGTGCTGGAGGAGGCCGTTATCGACGGAGCGGTACAGCGACTGCGTCCAAAGCTGATGACGGTGACGGCGGTCATTCTCAGTCTCGCGCCCATCCTGTGGGAGACCGGCATCGGCTCCGACGTCATGAAGCCCATCGCGGCCCCGATTGTCGGCGGAATGATTACGTCCACCATTCACGTGCTGATCCTTGTGCCGGTCTTCTTTCTGCTCATCAAGCGCCGGGCCTTGCGCCGGGGCCTGCTTGCAGCAAAGCAGGAACAGCACATGGCAGAGTGAGCTGCCGATATCCGATCCCACGCCAAGCAACAAGCGGGGCGAAGCGTTGCGCATGCATCGAGCCATCCCTTTAGCCCGCCGTCTACGTTTGCGGCTTCGGCAAAGCCACATTCTGTGACTTCCGCTATTGGCCAAAGGTCAACGCGCCGGTGTAGCAAGACAGATTGGCTGCCTTCTGAAGGTCTGCCTCTTGCAACCAGTTGTGTATTGTGGCTAGACTCCTGTGCATGATGAAATCGATTCCCCGGATTCTCAGTCTCGCAGCGGCTATGCTGCTTCCACTCGCTGCCGTTTCCAGCCCCGCCCAGGACTGGGCCAAGTCCCGGCTGGATGCATCGCCTCGCCACCACGAGTACGTCAACCTCAAGCACGATGGCCGCACCGTGCAGGCATTTGTCGTCTACCCCGAGGTCAAGAACAAGGCCACGGTCGTCATTCTCATTCACGAGATCTTCGGCCTCAGCGACTGGGCCAAGGAAATGGCCGACGAACTGGCAGGGCAGGGATTCATCGTTGTCGCGCCCGACCTGCTCTCCGGCCACGGCCCCAACGGCGGGGGCACCAGCGAGTTCTCCGGCCAGGACGCCGTTGTCAAAGCCGTCTCCGGTCTTGACCCTGACGCCGTCACCGCCGATCTGGATGCGGCCGCCGACTATGGAAAGCATCTGCCGGCCGCCAACGGCAAGATTGTCACTGTGGGCTTCTGCTGGGGCGGGGGCAAGTCATTCGCGTTCGCTACCCACCGCAAGGACCTCTCCGCCTCGTTCGTCTTCTACGGGCCGGGGCCTGCGGATGTGTCCGCAATCAACGCGCCCGTCTACGGCTTCTATGCGGAGAATGATGCCCGCATCGGCGCCACCGTTCCGGGCACGATTGCAGCAATGAAGGCTGCCGGCAAGACCTACGAGCCCGTCACCTACGCCGGCGCGGGTCATGGCTTCATGCGCGCCGGGGAAGACCCCAGCAACACCGTCCCGGGCAACAAGACTGCTCGCGAACAGGGCTTCGCACGACTCGTCAAACTCCTCAAGGGATTGAAAAGTGGTTCGAAGGCGAAAAATGCAACTCACAACAACACGCTGGTCAGGGAGTCGGCGGCTTCCGTCGCATCCTGCCACGACCCAGGCAAGACGTCCGCGAAGATGGCAGCAATGTAGGCGATTCCTCCGTTCCCGGCGTCGCATTGCAGTCCTGCAAACCGGGGGCCCTCTGCCATTTGAGCTGCTATGCTTCGTTGAAGCAGTGAAGTTTCCACAGAGCCGCATTCCGCGCGATTGCCTCGATCAGTTTTGCCTTTACGGATACGGGTTGAACTACTGACGGCCGGCGACTCAAAAGGCTGGAAGACATGGACCGCAGAGAATTCTTATTGACAACTGGCGCCGGTGTTGCCGCCGCGCTTTCATCGCGTATTTTCGCAGAGGACCCTGGCCAGGGCAGCATGGAATCCGGCGCGACAGCGGTCAGTATTGACCTCCGCAAGAGCGTGGGCACTTTGCCTCACTACTGGGAGAACTGCGCGGGCTCCGATCGCACCGTTGTGGGACTTCGGCAGCAGTGGCGCGAGGACCTTGTGCGCGCACGCCGTGACATGGGCATGAAATCGGTAAGGTGCCACGGTCTTTTTGATGACGAGATGGGTATCGCGGCGGCCGGAGCTGGCGCATTCAACTTCCTCTATGTCGATCAGGTATACGATTTCATGCTCGACCATGGCGTGCGCCCGTTCGTCGAACTGAGCTTCATGCCAGAAGCCTTCGCCAGCAGCAACAATCGCATCTTTGCCTATAAAGGCAACACGTCTCCTCCACGGCGCTGGCAGGACTGGTACGACATGATCTACGCATTCACCGATCATTGCGTCAAACGCTACGGCATCGGCGAAGTCAGCGGTTGGAACTTTGAGGTCTGGAACGAGCCAAACATCGCTTTCTGGGCTGGAACACAGGAACAGTATTTCGAGCTCTACCGGCAATCGGCGCTCGCCGTAAAAGCCGTCGACAAGCGTATCACCGTTGGCGGACCATCGACAGCTCAACTGGCCTGGATTCCAGATCTGATTCGCTATTGCGTCGCCAAAAGGGTCCCGCTCGATTTCGTCAGCACCCATGTATATCCCAACGATCCGCAGAAGTATATCTTCGGTCGCGATAACGCTTACACCTTTGAACAGGTCATCCCGCGTGGCGTGGAGCAGGTCAAGCATCAGGTAGAGTCATCGGCCATGCCGCATCTGCCCCTCTTGATCACCGAGTGGAGTTCGCAGAATCCGGCGTTTATCGCAGACACCATAAAGAATTGCACTGGCCTCGCGGAAACGATGTCCTATTGGACGTTCAGCAACGTCTTTGAAGAGGGCGGAGTTCCGAGCGGCATCTTCAATGAGACCTTCGGAATGCTGGACCAGTGGGGTATCGCCAGACCTTCTCTGCACGCTCTTGCATTCCTGCACAGGCTCGGCGAAAAACAGTTGCAGGCCAGCGATGGTCCTGTTCTTGCAACCGAGCGCGCCGACGGTTCCTTCGCGGTTCTGGTTTGGAATCTGATCCCAGCGGCGGAATCTGCTGCCGTTGCAAATGGCAACCCAATGGCCGCAGGCGGCGGCACAAACCGGGCTGTTGGAGCTTCACGGCTGCTGCATCTTAAGTTGAGCGGTATGCGCGGGCGAAAGCAGATTCTGGTGAGTCAGGTGAACTCGCAGACTGGTTCGGCGCTGCCCGCCTGGAAAGCCATGGGCAGTCCCAAATACCCCAGCCAGGACCAGATTAAACAGCTGCGGGCGGCTGCGGAGCTCGGCAAACCAACTGCGCATGCGCTCGCGCCGGGCGAACCCGTGGAGTTCACAATCGAGCTGCCTCCAAATGGCATCGCCCTGCTTGAGTTGGAGAAGTAACGCTCGAGCTATTGGAACATCTGCATCGCACAAAGGGAGAGAGCAGTCCATGCGGAAATATCTGACAGCAATTGCGATCATCGCCGCGACAGCGCTTCCGGTTGCCGCAGAACAGGTCAACCTGAGCGGAACCTGGAAATTGAATCTGGCATCCAGCTTTATGGCAGGAGATCACCCGGCGCCAAACTACGAATTTACAAAGATACTGCTTCAGCAGGGCCTCACCATTCACCAGACCGATATCCGTAGACACGTCAGCGTGGTAAACATCCCATTGCCCGACTCGCGCGTTTCGTCTGACCTGATCGCGGATGGACAGGATCGCGAAGCCTCAGCCCCGGCTCCCTTCCCCGGAATGCCAACGGCCCGCTTGAAGATCACCGCTGAGTGGCAGGGCGGCACTTTGCTGGTTATGGAACGCAGCACGGGCGCAGGCCGCCCCTCTACCACTGTCAGGCGCTACTTCCTTTCCGAGGATGGCGACCACTTGATCGAACTGGTTGAAGCCCACAATTCATTCGGCGATACCGAGCAGCGATTGGTGTTCGATAAGTAGGCAAGCTCGACCGCGCCTGCTCCGACGTTTTATGCAATGGCGCGAAGATTCAAGTCCACGGAGCGGCAGATAAGAGTGGCTCAGGGGCCAAACCACTCAAGAAGCTGAAGTCCAGATGAAACAGGATGCGCTGGAAAAGGAAAGAATCGTGCGACCGGCAGCATCCTGGCTCGTGCTCCTGGTGCGCGTGTGGCGTTAACGCAGAGCGCTACAGAATACACTCAAGAACGCCTTCTTTCCCGCACGACATCCTGTCCGCCATGGCAGCTATGATTGTTGGCCTGAATAAGGTTCGCAGAGATGCATGAAGGCGCATGCTGCGAAAGAGGAGAGTTTCTTGAAGGGCTTGTTCTAAATTTCCTAACTTGAATCTCAAGTAGATGCGCCAAACTTCTGGTGCCGAAGAAGGGACTCGAACCCCCACACCCTTGCGAGTACGTGGACCTGAACCACGCGCGTCTGCCAATTCCGCCACTTCGGCACGGGACACAAAACCAGCCAGGTGGGCCGGTTCGGCAGCAATTCTGAGTCTCGCAAATGTCGGCCCGTGTGTCAAATCGTGCAGCGACAGCGGCAGGCGCCTCAGCGACGCTTCAGAGCTTCCAATTCTTCCAGTGTCCGTGGCCAGTCTGCGCCAAGAAGGCGCGAGAGTCCGCGGTCGGCCAGGACCTTGCCACCGGTCTGGCAACGGGCGCAGTAATCGGTTTCGTTGTCGGCATAGCGTATGCGTTGCACTTTTTCGTTGCAGCGTGGGCACGGCAGTCCATAGCGACCGTGTACCGCCATCTCCGGGCGAAAGGCTGTCACGTTTTCTGGAAAGCTTCTTTCCGCCTGGGCACGCAGGCGATCCACCCAAAGAGTCAGTGTTGCGCGCGTGGCAGCGAAAAGACGCTCCCATTCATCCGGATTGAGCTTGTGAGTGAGAGCGATGGGCGAGAGCCGGGCCGCATGGAGGATTTCGTCCGAATAAGCATTGCCGATGCCGCTAACGATACGCGGATCCGTGAGAGCGCGCTTCGCCGTTCGATTCTCTGCCGTCAGCGCTGCGCGAAAGCTGTCGAGATCTGTCTCAAAGACCTCGATGCCTCCGGGGTCGATAGACTGCAGCCCCTCTTCTCCACGCAACAAGTGCAGTGATGCGCGGCGCTTGCTGCCGGCCTCAGTGAGCACCAGTGAGCCGGACGGAAAATCGAAAGC
>JAJXXG010001088.1:0-6986 GCA_021781255.1 Acidobacteriota bacterium | reverse complement strand
ATTGCGGCCGGACAATTTCGTTTGCGGCGGCTTCCAGTGCAGTCGGCCCGCAATCATCAGATGGAGGACCAGCCACACGTCGCCGTCGACGCGGATGGCGATGCGCTTGCCAATGCGGCGTATCGCGCGCACAGTGCGGCCCTCTGCGTGGGCCAGCGGAGGATCGGCAGTGCGCAGCAGAAAGGCAGAGTTCAGTCTTATCCTTTCAAGCGGCTGCGCCAGAATGCGGGCTTCGAGAGCGGTAATGTAGGCGGCGATGTCAGGCAACTCCGGCATGGCATCCAGCTTGCAGCCTAAGTGCCGCTTCCTGCAATGCCGATCTTCTGTTGTCTTAGCCCAGGATCGTGTTGTCGATCAGCCGCGTTGCTCCGACCCATGCGGCCACGGCGAGCAGCGCACCCGGAGCCGCGGTATTCACCGGCTCCAGCGTGGCCCAGTCCACCAGTTCGATGTAGTCCACGCGCACCGCGGGCTCCTCGGCAAAGACCGCGCGCGCCGCGGCAAGGAGCACGTCTGCTCGGCGCTCGCCCGCTGCAACCATCGCCTCAGTCTTGCGGACGGCCCGGCTGAGCGTGAGCGCCTGCACTCGCTCGGCAGCACTCAGATAAATGTTGCGCGAGCTCAGCGCCAGACCGTCCGGCTCGCGCACGATGGGGCAAACGACGAGTTCCGTCCCAAGGCGCAGGTCGGCCACCATGCGGCGCAGCACGGCCACCTGGGCCGCATCCTTCTGGCCAAAATAGGCGCGGTCAGCCTCCGCCGCAATCAGCAGCTTGGCCACTACGGTCGCCACGCCGCGAAAGTGGCCGGGGCGGGACTTGCCGTCCAGGCGTTCGCTCAGGCCTTCGACCTCGACAAAGGTCGCCGCTCCCGCCGGATACATCTCCTCCACGCCCGGCGCAAACACCACATGCGCGCCTTCGGCCTCCGCAAGTGCGCAGTCCGCTCCAAACGTGCGCGGATAGCGGGCATAGTCCTCGCTTGGTCCAAACTGCGTGGGGTTCACAAAGATACTCACGGCCACCTTGCTGCAATCCGCTGCCGCAGCACGAATCAGCGATGCATGACCTGCGTGCAGCGCGCCCATGGTGGGAACGAAGCCGATGGAGTTTCCCGCCTGGCAGCGCTCCGCGCGCGACCATTGGCGCAGTTCGTGAACCGTGCGAAGTATCTGCATCAGGCCTTCCGTACAGCGCGCAGCCGCGGAGATGCCGCCGCCTTGGGTTGCAACGCCTCACGCGCCGCCTCAGGCAGATGATAGCTCTCCTCGTCCGACGGAAAGGAGCGCTTCTCCACGTCTTCGCGGTAGCGCTCGACAGCGCTGCGCATCAGCGCGGCTGCGTCGCCGTAGCGGCGCACAAACTTGGCCGGCGGCGCAAACGTCAGGTTCACCAGGTCATGGAAGACAAGAATCTGCCCATCGCAGTCCGGGCCTGCGCCGATGCCAATGGTAGGAATAGGAAGCTCAGCGGTAATCGCGGCCGCCACTTCGCGCGGAACGCCTTCCAGCACCAGCGCTCCGGCGCCAGCCTCGGCCAGCGCATGCGCGTCGGCCTTCAGCCGTTCCACGGTTTCAGCAGTGCGGGCCTGCACGCGGTAGCCGCCCATGCGGTGGATGCTCTGCGGCGTCAGCCCCAGGTGACCCACCACGGGGATCTCTGCATCGGTCAGTGCGCGCACCAGCTCCACGCGCGGGCCTTCAATCTTCACGGCTTCTGCGCCGGCTTCTTTCACAAAGCGCACTGCGTTGGCCAGCCCTTCTGCCACTGTGCCGTGATAGCTGCCAAACGGCATATCGGCCACCAGCAGCGCACGGCGCACGGCCCGGCGCACGGCCCGCGTGTGGTGCAGCATTTCGTCCACGGTAACTGCCAGCGTATTTTCGTGGCCCAGCACCACCATGGCCAGCGAGTCGCCTACCAGAATCAGGTCGATGCCCGCCTCATCCACCAGCCGCGAAGTGGCGTAGTCGTAAGCCGTGAGCGCGGAGATGCGCTTGCCCTGGCGCTTTATTTCAGCCAGTGCGGGCATGGTGACCTTTGTGATGGGGTTGCCGGTGTGCGAAACGCTGCCAGCGGGGAAGTTGGTGAGGCTCATGCTCGACTCCAGTGCCGCTCCGTCCACTCAGGATGCGACCCGAACAACCAAAGTATACGCCCAACTGCCGCGCTCTGGAGCAATTGCCTGGCCGCGGCTTGCCGTGCATCCCCTCAGCGCCGCACACTGGTAGATAGAATGATTTCTCGCGTGGCTACAGAAATTTACGCCGGGGTGGGCTCTGCAGCCGTTCTCGGACTGGCGGCGGGCGGTTTCGCCTACGCAGCCCTGTGGCCCGCCTCGCGCATCTTCGGGCGCGCGCTCATCGCCCCGCCGCGCCCCGGCGAACTGGCGCTCACCTTTGACGACGGGCCCAACCCGGCCTGGACGCCGCGCCTCCTCGACGTGCTTGCCGCCCACGATGCGCGGGCAACGTTCTTCATGGTGGGCCGCTACGCCCAGGCTGAACCCGCGCTGGTGCGGCGCATCGCCCAGGCCGGCCACCTCATCGGCAACCATTCCTGGAGCCACCCCAACCTCGCGCTCTCCACGCCCGGCCGCGTTCGCGCGGAGCTGGCCCGCACCAGCGATGCGCTCGCGCAGATCATCGCAAAGCCGGTGCTCCACTTCCGCCCGCCCTTCGGCGCGCGCCGACCTTGCGTGCTGCGCGTGGCGCGCGAACTGGACATGACGCCGGTGTTGTGGAACGCCATGACTTCCGACTGGAGCGAGCCATCGGCAGACCGCATCTCCCAGCGCCTGATGCACAGGATCGGCCACAACCAGGAACGCGGCCTGGCCACCAACATCGTGCTCCACGACGGCGGCCATCTCGCCCTCGGCGCCAACCGCGAGCCCTCAGTAACCGCCGCGGGTCAGCTATTGGCGCATTACAAGGCGACCCACAAGTTTGTTACGTTGGATGCCTGGAGTGAGTGAGCCGCACTCCGCTTCGCATCGCGAATTTGCGGCGCACCCCGCTCAGCGCTGACACAGGAGCTTTGTGCCCGACCTGATTCACACCTCGGTCGTTCTGGTCGTATCGTTCATTGCGGCAACGCTTGCTGCCGTCACGGGCTTTGGCGGCGCGGCCGTGTTGCTGCCCGTCCTTGTATGGACCTTTGGCGTCCGCGATGCGATTCCCATCCTCACTGTTGCGCAACTTATCGGGAACGGCAGCCGCGTATGGTTCAATCGCCGCGAGCTCAACCTGCGCGTCGTCGCCTGGTTTGCGCTGGGCGGCGTGCCCATGGCGCTGCTCGGGGGCCTGCTCTTCGCTCGTGCGCCTTTGGCTGCGCTCACCCGAATCCTCGGCGTGTTTCTGCTGCTCATTGTCGTCTGGCGTCACGCCCGCCCCAAGACCATCTGGCGGCCTACGCTGCCCGCCTTTGCCGGCATTGGCGCGGGGGCCAGCTTCCTCTCTGCCCTGCTCGGCAGCGTTGGCCCGCTCATGGCGCCGTTCTTTCTCGCCTATGGACTGGTCAAAGGCGCGTACATTGGCACTGAAGCACTTTCCACCGTCGTCATGCACATTGCCAAGCTCATCGCCTATCGCGATGCGGCAATCCTTCCCATGCACAGCGTGCTCGTGGGCCTGATGCTGGGCCCCATCATGGTGTTGGGCTCATTCGCCGGCAAGCGGATTCTGGATCGCGTTCCCGAGCGGGTATTCATTTGGTTGATTGAAGCAACGCTCGTGGCCGCCGGGTTGCTTTTTATCGTCAAAGGATAATCACCGATGCGCGGCCTGCGGCACCCATCACGCCCTTAGGGCCATGCTTCTCATGCGCCGCACCCATCCAGCCGCCTGAAACAGCAGCGCAATCGCCAGGCAGAGGGCCACAATCGCCACAAACGATGCCTTCTGCTTTTCAATCGTCAAGTAACCAATGGCGTGGACTGCGGAAAGAGCGAACACGGCATAGTTCCACCGCTGCAACTGCTTCCATTGCGGGGTGCCAAGCTTGCGCAGCGCGTAGTCATTGGACGTGGCCAGCAACGCAATCAGCAGCAGTGTGCCCACCAGGCCCGTGTAATTCGCCATTCCGAAGAGATCATGCCGCACGGGAAAATTATGACGATGCTCCGTGGGGCCATAGATGTAATACAGCCACGGCCGCCCGCGCAGATGGACGCATTGGCCAATCACGGCATGAACCACGCCAAAAATTCCTGCCCAGATGCCCACGTCGCGCCGCAGGTCGCTCGAAACCGGATTGGACCGCCGTCGCAGCAGATTCCACGGGCCAAGTAGCAGCGTTGCGGCCAGCAGGCCGAGAGCAGGATACGCCGTGGCGAAGCTTGCTCTGCTGATCGCGTCGCTGTAGGGCCGTGTCACGTACAGTGCGATGGCGCTGAGCGTGGCACTCGCTCCCAGCGGCAGGTGGTGCTTCATCAGTCGCAACCGCAGGCGTTTCATTTTTGGCTTGGGCGTGGTGGCCGCTGAACTCAATTCCATTCTCCTCATTGCCTCAGGCATGAAAGGCGCTTCGCGCAGCCTCAATGGTCGCGGCCACTTCCGCCTCGCCGTGCGCCGTGCTCAGAAACGCAGCTTCAAATTGCGATGGCGGCAGCCAGACACCCTGGTCCAGCATGGCGCGGTGAAAGCGCCCGAAAGCGGCCGTGTCAGACTGCGCAGCCTCGTCGTAGTTCGTCACCGGCCCGGCGGTAAAGAACCACGTCCACATGGCGCCCACGCGGTTCAACGTCAGCGCAACGCCGGCGCGCGCGGCCTCGGCGGCCACGCCCTCGGCAACGGCCTTAGCGGTGGCTTCAAGCCTCGGATAAACCTCGGCTGCATGTTCCTGCAGATAACCCACCGTGGCCAGCCCCGCAGCCATCGCCAGCGGATTCCCGCTGAGCGTGCCCGCCTGATACACAGGGCCGAGCGGCGCCAGCATGTCCATCAACGCGCGCTTGCCGCCAAAGACGCCTACGGGCAGCCCGCCGCCCACAATCTTGCCCAGCGTTACCAGATCCGGGTCCAGCGAATACCGCTCGCACGCGCCGCCCAGGGCTACCCGAAAGCCCGTCATCACCTCATCCGCAATCAGCAGCGCGCCATCACGAGTTGTCAAAGCGCGTAGCCCCTTCAGATAGCCAGGCGCAGGCGGAATGCATCCGGCATTGCCCACCACCGGCTCCAGAATCACGGCGGCAATGGTCCCGGGATGCGCGTCAAAAGCAGTCTCCACGGCGGCCAGATCGTTGAAGGGCAGGGCCAGCGTCAGATGCGCTATCTCCTCCGGCACGCCGGCCGAGCCGGGAATCCCGAACGTCGCAACACCGGAACCGGCCTTCACCAGCAGGCCATCTGCGTGGCCGTGATAACAGCCTTCAAACTTCACAATCACTTTGCGCCCCGTGGCGGCGCGCGCCAGCCGAATGGCCGACATCGTCGCCTCTGTGCCGGAGCTGACAAAGCGCAGCTTCTCAATGGCCGGAAAGCACGTCACGACGCGCTCTGCCAGGTCTCCCTCCGCCGCGGTGGAGGCGCCAAAGCTTGCGGATTTGCGCGCCGCCCGCTCAATGGCCTCGACAACCGGCGGAAAGGCATGCCCCAGAATCATCGGGCCCCATGAGCCGAAGTAGTCGATGAAACGGTTGCTGTCTGCATCTGTAAGCCACGCGCCCTCAGCCCGCGCAACAAACGGCGGCGCACCCCCCACCGCCCGGAACGCCCGCACCGGCGAGTTCACGCCGCCGGGAAAATAGCGCTCGGCGCGCTGTTGAAGAGCATGGGAACGCGTGTAAACGTGAGCAGGACGGTCAGAACTCATGATGCGTCCAGTATAGAAGGCGCGCAGCCGTATTGAATCGCGCCCCGCCTCGCAGGTATCCTCTTGGTGGTGGACACTTTTCACGATCTCGGCGACCGCCTGCTGGTCATCTACGATGGCCACTGCGGCCTGTGCAACCGCTCGGTGCGGTGGCTCCTGCGCCGCGACCGCCACGACCGGCTGCGCTTTGCGCCTCCCGAGTCGGCACGGGTGGCCGAGCTGCTCGCGCGCCTGGGCTTCGACGCGCCGGATGCCGCATCAGGCCCCGGCACAATTCTTGTCGTGCTCCATCCCGGCGCACCGCTGGAGCAGGCGCTGCTCCGCTCTGACGCCGTGGTCGCCCTGCTCGGCGAACTCCCGCGCCCGTGGCCGGCGCTTGGCGTGGCGTTGCGCCTCATTCCCCGCCCGCTCCGCGACCTTGGCTACAGGCTCATTGCGCGCTGGCGATACCGCGTCTGGGGGCGGCTGGAGTGCTGCCCGCTTCCCGCGCCCGGGCAGCGTGAACGCTTCCTCTAAAGACAAAACGCTGCAATCCGCACAGCAAAATGGCCTCTCCTGAAAAGAGAGGCCGCGGCTTGGCTTACATCAATTTTGTACCGAACAGGCTGGAGCCGACGGTCAGACTTGAACTGACGACCTGCTGATTACGAATCAGCTGCTCTACCAACTGAGCTACGTCGGCGTACTCCTAGAAGATTGTATCGTTGTGTTCCATTTCGGTAAAGTTGAGGGCGAATCAAGCAAGGGCCGCCGGTGCAATTGCGGCAGACCTTGCGCAGAAGGGCCACGACCATGGATCAAACCATCCAGCTTGCGTTCAGGATCGCCATCGTTTGGGCCACGGGATTTCTCCTCGCCGTGGCTGTTCGCGCTCTCATGCCCGACCAGACGGGCCTCACGCTCACTGGTCATCAGGGCACGCTCTTCATCCCCTTCAGCCGCATCGGCTTCTGGATCTGCCTCCTGGCTGCCCTCACCGTCACTGCACTCGTCGTCGGCCGCGCCATGCTCGCCGACATTGGCTGGAATTCACTCCGCTAGCGCTGACCAGCGAGAACTCTCCCGCAAAAACGGAAAGAGCCGCCCGGCAACTGGGCAGCTCTTTCCTCAGGGAGAATAGTTCCAACGGAGGCAAAACCATCAGAACTTTCTGGCTGCATAGTAGGTGCG
>JAJXXG010000891.1 GCA_021781255.1 Acidobacteriota bacterium | reverse complement strand
TGCCGCAATTGGCCGACGGTCTCCGCCGTCGTCGATATTGCGAGCGTCGCATACTGCGAGCCTGAAGGCAGTTCAATTCTGCATTTCAAAGCCAGTTCTTACAACCCCTACTACAAGGTTACGTTACCTTCACTGTATTTCTGGGTCTGAATCTCGACGCCGACGAGGGCAGTGCCCTCCTTTTTTGCCTCGATGACACCCGCGGCCTGGCCGTCGACAAAGAGCAGGTAGTCCGCTTCGCCGTAGCCGTGGCCAAGTGAGAATTCGCGCACGGCGATGCCGCGGCCGGCGTCGATATTGGCGTCGGCGCGGTCCTGGACGATCCAGCCGGCTTGCTGCAGGAGGCTGTCGATCGTCTGTCGGGCTAACTCTTCCGGCGCAGGTCCCATGAAAGAGACAGTTTACAGCGAGATGATGGACTTATTGAGGAATCCTGGCGGACGCACTCCAAATTGCGGTTATCCCAGTAACTCAGCGCGCCCTGTGATGTGGCGATTCTGTCGCCGGGTCCTGCAGCAATGACCGTTTTCGCCGAGGATGAAGCAGTTTTCTTGGCTTCGGGGAATCTAACTGAGGCAGCCTTCGACCAGAATGTCGAGCAAGGTGCTCACAAGCTGAACTGCTCCCCGTGGCTGCCATTCCGCCACGCTCTACTTGATAAAGACCGCGACTTTTATTCTGCTGCATTGGCACATTGGCTTCCACTCCGCCCCCTTCATGGAGTTTTGGATGACTGGGTATGGCCCCATGCACTTGAGCTCGCAGGTAGCGAACTGCGCATTCCGACGGTCCCACCGGAATACGCATCAGAGGTTCAATGCGGTTTTTTTGCGAGATTCATGGGCCTTCGCATCGCCGTTCGCTTAGAAAGCCCAGCAAGGGCGTGACAAAAGGCTCCAAATAGGATTTGAGCAACTAGATCGAACGGTCATGCAGATTCACCGAGAGTGCAGCGGTTCAGCTTGGCATATTGCTCGGGTGTTAAATTGAGGAACACTCCGCCTCTCCCCATTTTGATGGCACGGTTTAGCGTCAGCTTGCCCTCCTGATCCGCGAAGCCGCCGCCACGCCGCACGAGTTCGATGGTCTTGTCGGATGGGATGAAGTGCAGCTTCAAAGGCAGCGCAGTTTTCAGGTCGGCCTCAAGGAACTGGCAGTGCCAGCCGTTTCGGCACTGGAACGACATGTAGACCCAGCGATGACCACGTTGGTCCGCCATGGCGCTAGTGTAGGCAAATATACGGAGAAACTAATCCACAATCGAAAGCGACCTTCTGGATGCAGACGTCCGGGCTTCGCATAGGACCCACACAATGCGTCTTATGGCAGTTTGAGTATGTTGTGGTTTCTGGCCGAATCGAGGGCATTGGAAGGAACGCAGGTGACAGTTGCAGCTATTGTAAACAATGTCAAGATGCTTATTATCCTACATTTAGATTTATTGGATAGGGATAGTGCTGACGGAAAGGAGCGGGTTCAGAGCCGATTGCTCCGCAATTGGGTCTTTGAGGTCAACTCTAGCCCGCAGCACAGGCTGGAACTCATCGTCCCTGATTCCTCTCCATTTTCCAATCTGAAAGAAACACTGTGACCAAAGAGATTCCCCTCATCGCCCCGTCACAGACAACTTCGCGCACGCCACATAGACTGCACTACACACGGCCGGGGCCTTTTTCGTCAACGGAGTCGGTCCCCTCCAGAAACGCTGAGTCTAGCCGGACTTTTCAGCGAACACTCAACAATCATGAGGCCATGTCGGCAATTCTTCCTTTTGGAGAGTTGTTTGAAACAGAAAGCAGCACAAACGGAGGGGCCACGGCTCCTCCCCCAACCAGAGGGGCATCGGCTCCTCTATCCACGACCGGAAGCTGCATGGACGCTGGGAATGAGCGTCCGGTCTCTCGACTACTACATCGCCTACAAGCAGATCAAGGTGAGAAGGAACGGAGGAAAAGTTCTCGTCCCCTATGGTGAACTGGTTCGTTTTGCTAAATCAGATCACTTGGGACCCATCGCCAAGGCTGCATAACCATTGAGGCTGGGAGTGATCCCGGCCTCAATTTTTGGTGAGCAGATCAACTGCTGCCCTGAGCGAAGCATCATCGAGGTGAGCGTACCGAGCGGTAATCGCAATCGTTTTGTGGCCTGCCAGCGTCTGGATAACCTTGAGGTTGACGCCTCTCATCGCGAGTTGTGAACAAAAATGATGGCGGCAGTCGTGCCATCGAAATTTCTGGATCTTGGCGTGCTGGAGCGCGCCCGCAAACCATTTTCTCGGATTGTCAATTGGAAAAACGCGCACACGGTCGCGCAGCGGATTGGCATAAAGCTGCTTGAATGCGCTAAAAACCTCGGCATTCATAGGGATCGATCTTCCACTATAGTTCTTGGTCTTCATCAATCGGACTTCCCGGCGTCGAAGATCGACCGAATCCCAAATCAGGAAGTACTGCTCGGCAAGGCGCATTCCCGTGCCCAAAGCGATCACCAGTTCAGGCATGTGCGACTGGTATCGTTCGGCAACCGCTGCACGCAGCCGCCTCTCCTCATCCGGCGACAACCACCGAATGATGGTGTTCTCCTCGTGCCTCTGTCGCACGAGCCTCGCGGGGTTGTTCGCCACCTTGCTATTGCGCAAAGCCTCCCGATAGACAAGGCTGAAAACGGCGCGATATCGATTCGCTGTCGCAGGTGCCTGGCAGTGTGCGGAGAGCCAGGTGTCAATTTCTTCGGGTCTGACGGATTCAGCGATACGGTCACCGAAATCTGCCGTAATCTTGGCAAGCCTGATTCGGATGTTCTTCGTGTCTCGATGATGCGTCGCGCTGTAGGTCAGGATTGCATCCGCGAGTTCCTTGAATTTGACACCCGCATTGCGCAGGTTCGGAGGCAGCTTCTTCCCCGCACGAGCGTCAGACTTGCGCTGCCGATACAGCGCAATCGCATCGCTCTTCCGTCCCACCTTCTCGCGCTTGAGCTGGCCGTCTACCCGATAGCGAATCCACCATACTCCACTACCCGGGACCTTCTCCCATACTCCCGTGACTCGCTGTTGGCTTTTCCTGGGCATCTTTGTCCACCAGATTGACTCCGGAACAAAGTATCACCATAAGTATCACCAGAGCTGTGGGCGGAATCACTGCGAATGAAGTATGTCGTTGTAAGTTGTTGATTCTTTGGTGCCCGGAGGGGGACTTGAACCCCCACGGAGGGTAAGCTCCTGCGGATTTTAAGTCCGCTGCGTCTGCCAGTTTCGCCATCCGGGCGGCGAATGGGTTCCCTCTCATCTTAAACAGCTTCGCCCTGCGGCGCCCGCACTCTGTGCCGATGATCCGGTCGGGTTGTTCCTTTTCAGGCAAAAGAATTGAGGCTCGCATTCCAGGTTGTCCTGCTGCCGCGCTCCGCGATCCCGGCGACCACAGACTCCATGCTCGCGGAAGAAACTACAAATACTGCTGAACCATCCGCTGCCATGTCGGCCAGTCATGCGAGTTCCAGGAATCCCAGATGTAGAGTTTGTGAGGAATCCCCTTCTCGTTGAGAATCCGGTCCATCGTCCGATTCTGCTCAAGGCACTGATCGTCCCATCCCGTCGCCAGAACGTATGTGTTCCTGCGGAAACGCTCGAGGTACCAGGGGTCCTGCATGCCGGGCAGGTAGTGGGTAGGCAGATGAAAGTAGCAGTCCCGGTCGTAATAGCCATGCAGGAAGCTGGATATCTCAAACGCCCCCGACATCGACAGCAGCCCCGTGAACAGGTCCGGATGCCGAAACGCGATATTCGCAGCATGATAGCCGCCAAAGCTGCAACCAAGCGCGACCAGGTGCGCGTCCTGATTCTTTTGCCGGATCAGCGGCACAA
>JAJXXG010000660.1 GCA_021781255.1 Acidobacteriota bacterium | reverse complement strand
CCATGCCACGTCACGCGCTGGATTTTCGGCCAGGCAGGGTTGGGTAATGAGCTGGTTCGGGTTGCGATGGCCCAGGTCCCGGCCTACCGGCCAATCCATGCTGCGTCATGCCGAACGGAGATCGGCGGCACGCGGCTCTGTGGATAAATAATGCAGAATCAGCAGAATGTGGGCGCGGGTTATTTTCCCGCCCAACTCGCATCCGAGTCAGGATCACTTTACGGACCGGCTCGTGCGTTGGAAGCACGCAGGGACTTCGTGCAGCGGCGGACACATCTGTCGATGTGGATCAACCGAGCCGCGCATCTGTGCGAGCGGTCGTCGACTCATCGCGCTCACTGCTTTTCCAGCTGCTCTCCGTCAAAACGCGGAATTCCAAAATGGCCGCGCAGATGCAGCAAATCAACCGGGCTTAGGTTTCCGGCCACACTCACCAGGGTCAGGCTCCGCGGTGTCTCGGCCAACACCACCGCTCCGCGAATGTTCACGCCGTCCAGCACCAGCCACACATCCGTGGTGCCGCTGTGCAGCGGGCCGCCTGCGTTGGTTGTCGTCACCAGGTGCTTCCACCCCCGCAGATGGTAGGCCGCGCGAATCGAATCCACAGCGCCCTCGTCGGGAACGCCCGCATCGCTAAAGCGCAAAAGGTGTATGCTCACGCCGTCCAGCTTGTTGATCACCTGCCGGTCCTGCGCCTGGGAGTCAGGCACCAGTCCGGCTGCCATGCTCAGCAGGCTCCGGTCCAGCGTGAAACTGGTCTTCATCGCGGCCTCGGCGTTCAGTGCGGCAAGCGCCGGCGGAGTCCAATCCAGCGGCACCGGGCCCAGAGTCGCCGGTACGTAGGGCGGGACAATGTCGCCGGAGGCTACCGCGGTGCTGCTCTGAGGCACCGGACTGGAATGGGGTAAAGCGGGCTCCTGTGCAGTCAGCACGGCGCAAGCAAGCCCCGTGCCAAGCACGGGAATTCCGAACTTCAACGTCCACTTCATATCCGGTTAAACGCGGATGCAGCGCAAAAGTTCCGGCTTAAGGTCGAAAGTTTCCGGCGGGCCGAGTTACAAAATTCCCGGTCCTCTACTCCCGACCCAGCCGGGAATTGCACCATCGGGACCCAGGGTGCGGAGTAAAAGCTCAATGAAATCTTGTTCCGCACTGTTTTCAGGGACCTGAATGCGATAAACTCATGCGGGAAGATATCAGAATTTTCATGACTTTCAACGTCACGGAGGATACATAGAAATTGGGAAAAAGCATGGTCCCGAAGAAGCTTTTCTTTACCAAAGGTGTAGGCAAACACAAGGAGCGTTTGACCTCCTTTGAGCTGGCCCTTCGGGATGCAGGAATCGCCTCGCAGAATCTGGTGCGCGTCTCTTCCATCTTTCCGCCGCAGTGCAAAGTGATTGGGCGCAAGGAAGGCCTGAAATATTTGAACCACGGCGAGGTGGTCTTCGCGGTCATCGCGGAGAACTCCACGCGCGAGCCGCACCGGCTTGTGGTTTCAAGCATCGGTGTGGCCATTCCGGCCGACCGCAACACCTACGGCTACCTGAGTGAACACCACAGCTTTGGCGAGACCGAGGACCAGGCCGGCGAATATGCCGAGGAACTTGCCGCGGAGATGCTCGCCACCACACTGGATGTGGATTTCGACCCCGACAAGAGCTGGGACGAGAAGAAGGAGATCTATCGCATCTCCAACAAAATTGTCAGGACCAGCAACGTGACCCAGTCGGCCGTCGGAGACAAGCGCGGTCTGTGGACCACGACCATCGCCGCGGCGGTGCTGATTCTCGAAGAGTAAGGATTGCATCCAGCAGGCATTTGAGGCCAATCCTGCTCAAGCGGGGTTGGCCTTGCTGTGTGGCCGGAAAGGAAGCGGGCAGGGAAGATGGCATATGAACGCAAATACAACGTAGGTCTGGTGCAGATGCGCATGAGCCCAGATCCTGAGGCGAATCTGGTCTCGGCGGTGCGTCATATTCGCGAAGCCGCGCGTCTGGGCGCTAACATTGTCTGCCTGCCGGAGCTCTTTCGCGCGCAATACTTCTGCCAGCGCGAAGACGTCCGCCTCTTCGATCTTGCCGAGACAGTCCCCGGGCCCTCGACGGCAAAGCTGGCCGAGGTGGCCCGTGAAGCGCGTGTAGTCATCATCGCCTCGCTCTTTGAACGGCGCGCGCCTGGGCTCTACCACAACACGGCCGTCACGTTAAACGTGGATGGGAGCATTGCGAGCGTCTATCGCAAGATGCACATCCCGGACGATCCGCTTTACTACGAGAAGTTCTACTTCACGCCCGGCGATCTGGGGTTCAAAGCCGCCGACGTCGCATTCGGCCGCATCGGCACGCTCGTCTGCTGGGATCAGTGGTATCCCGAAGGCGCGCGGCTGACGGCCTTGCAGGGCGCGGAGGTGCTCTTTTATCCCACCGCGATCGGCTGGCACCCGGCAGAGAAGGACGAGTTCGGCGCTGCGCAATACGATGCGTGGCAAACCATCCAGCGGGCTCATGCTATCGCCAACGGCGTCTATGTGGCGGGCGTAAACCGCGTAGGCCACGAACATGGCGACATCCTCGGCAATCGCGCGCCGGGGCTGGGCCTCGAGTTCTGGGGAGGCAGCTTCCTGGCCGATCCCTTTGGCCGCGTCCTTGCCAAGGCGTCGCATGACGCGGAAGAAATCCTGCTGGCCGAGATCGACCTGGCGCTGCTTGAAGACACGCGCCGCAACTGGCCATTCCTGCGCGACCGCCGCATCGATGCCTATGCGCCCATTACGCAGCGGTTTCTCGATCCTGTTCGTAACGATGCACCGGATGGAAAGCCAAAGTAGCGATGCCCCTGCACAAACATGAAAGAACGCCCCGCGCGCTGGGTTACCGCATGCCCGCCGAGTGGGAGCAGCACGAGGCAACCTGGCTGGCCTGGCCGCACAACCACGAAGACTGGCCGGGCAAGTTCCAGCCCATTCCTTGGGTCTATGCGGAGATTGTGCGCCTGCTGGCTATGCGCGAACGCGTTCACATTCTCGTGGAGGATGCGAAAGCGCAGCGGCGTGCTCAGGGGATTTTGAAGCGGGCAGGTGCGAATCTGCACGAGGTGAGCTTTCATCCCTGGCCTACGGATCGCGTCTGGACGCGCGACTCCGGCCCCATTTTTATTCGCAGCGCGGAAGGACACGTCGCGATCACCAACTGGCGATTCAACGCGTGGGCCAAGTATTCAGACTGGCATCTGGATGACCGGCTGCCGGATCGAGTAACCGAGCTGCTGGGCTTGCCGGAGTGGCAGCCGATCATCCAACTTGCAGACGGACCGCGCAGGCTTGTGCTGGAGGGCGGATCGATTGACACGAATGGACAGGGCATTTTGCTCACGACCGAAGAGTGTCTGCTGAGCGAGGTGCAGCAGCGAAATCCAGGCGTGAGCCGCGCACAGCTGGAGCAGGCGTTTCACGATTATCTCGGCATCGATCAGGTGATCTGGCTCAACCGCGGCGTGGCGGGTGATGACACACACGGCCACGTAGACGACATCTCCCGTTTCGTTGGGCCAAC
Organism: Acidobacteriota bacterium; assembly: GCA_021781255.1. The sequence goes on along the minus strand of JAJXXG010000660.1, from coordinate 308 downwards.
GACGATTGTTACTGCGGTGGAGCCGAGCGAGAGCGACCCGAACCACAAGCCTCTCGCCGAAAATCTGGCGCGGTTGAAGGCCGCGCGTACGCTGGTCGGCAAGCAGTTCACGGTCGTCGAGCTACCGCTGCCCCGCCCGGTTGTCTTCCGCGGTCAGCGGCTGCCCGCAAGTTATGCCAACTTTTATCTGGCCAACGGTCTGGTGCTTGTACCCACCTTTCACGATCCCAACGATCGCATCGCGCTCAATACGCTGGCCGAGGTTTTCCCGGAGCGCGAGGTCATCGGCATCCACGCGGTGGACCTGA
>JAJXXG010000902.1 GCA_021781255.1 Acidobacteriota bacterium | reverse complement strand
GATCTGGAGTGTCCGCTGCTGAGTTTGCCGGCGGTCTCTGGCACCACGGTGGACACGGTTCCGTGGGAGGGCGCGTATCTGAGCGCGGACTCGGAACTGGCGGCCGAGAGGCTGGCGCAGTTTCCCAGCCGCGGACAGGGGTTGCGCATCGGCATCGCGTGGGCCGGCAATCCGCGCTACAAGGCCGACAGCGCGCGGTCCACGCGGCTGACGACCCTGCTGCCCGTGCTGCGTGAAGCCGGTACGCGCTGCGATGCAACCTTCATCTCGCTACAAAAAGGTGCGGCTGCAGACCAGTTGCGAGACTTGCCGAATGATGTGGAGGTTTGGGACGGATCGAGCTGTGACAGCGATCTGGCCGAGACGGCGTCGCTCGTGGCGGGACTCGACCTGGTGATCACCACCGATACCTGCATAGCCCACCTGGCCGGCGCGATGGCGAAGCCAGTTTGGATCCTGCTGCCCTATCTGGCGGACTGGCGCTGGATGCGGGAGATTGAGACGACGCCGTGGTATCCGTCGGCGCGGCTCTTCCGACAGCGGACTCCGGGGGACTGGCAAGGCGTTCTGGAGCGCGTGAACAGGGAGCTTGATGCAGATAAACGCTGAAAGGCGACAGCGCGGTGGAGCGGAGAATTTATCTTGACAGGCATCACTCTCTAATATAGAGTGCTCTGTAGATAGTATTTTCTGAATCCAGACTCGGCAAAGGAGCATGCGATGACGGATGAAATGGATAGCAAGGATCTTGCGGAGCGGGTGAGGCTGATTGAGAACATGATGGCCGAAGGGCGGCAGAGGACGGCGCGCTGGGGATGGTCGCTTGTGCTGTGGGGCGTGGCCTATTATGTGGCGACGGCATGGGCTTCGCTGGGCGAAAGCAACCTGGCGTGGCCGGCGACGATGACTGCCGCAGCGCTGATTACGGCGATTGGCGCCTCGCGCATGACGAAGGGCCAACCGGCGACGACGCTGAGCCGTGCCGTAGGCGGAGTGTGGAGGGCGATGGGAATCTCAATCTCGATTTTGTTGTTTTCGCTCTCGTTCGCCGGGCGGTACGAGACGCACGTGTTCGTTGCGGCGTTCGGGGCAATGCTGGGAATGGTCAATCTGGCCTCGGCGATCATGCTCAGGTGGAAGGCGCAGTACGTGTGCGCGATGGTATGGCTGATCTCTACGGTGATCGCCAGCTTTGGATCGGATCAAGCGACGAGCGTTGGATTTCTGGCTGCGATCTTCCTGTGCCAGATTGTCTTCGGCATTTACGCGATGGTTTGCGAGTCGCGGCGCCGGCGGAGCGGGGTGGTCCATGCCTGAGATGGGCGAGGGGCCTGAGCTGCCGGAGTTGAATCCTGTGATTCACGGCAAGCTGCGGCTGGCGCTGCTCTCGCTGCTTGCCGGGGTCGACGAGGCGGAGTTTACCTGGCTGCGCGCGAAGACCGGGGCGACGGACGGGAACCTGGGCGCGCAGTTGATGAAGCTCGAAGAGGCCGGCTACATCTCTGTCGAAAAAAAGTTTGTGATGCGCAAGCCGCAGTCCCTTTATCGCATCACGCAGAACGGCCGCGCGGCATTGTCGGAGTACGTGGCGGCGCTGAAGCAGTTGCTGGGCGCAGCGGCAATGTGAGGACAGCGGACGGCAGGCAGCTTTTGCCGCTTGCCGGCTACTGTCAGCTACCGGCTTCCAGTTCCGCGCGGACCCGCCGCATGATCCCGAGGTAGAACGCCAAATTATGGATGGTGTTGAGGGTGCCGGAGAGCGCCTCGCTGGACTGCATAAGGTGGCGCAGATAGGCGCGGGAGTAACGCCGGCAGACGGGGCAATCACAGCGAGGATCGGGTGGGTTCTGATCCTCGGCGTACTGGCGGTTTTTGATGTTGAGGCGGCCCTCGCCGGTGAAGAGCAGGCCGTGGCGCGCGGCGCGCGTGGGCAGAACGCAGTCCATCATGTCGACGCCCATGCGGGCGTACTGCTCGATTTCGTCGGGATAGCCAACGCCCATGACATACCTGGGCTTGTCTTTGGGCAGGAGCGGCAGGGTTGCGGCGATGATTTCCAGAGTCAGCTCGCGCGGCTCGCCTACGCTTAAACCGCCGATGGCATAACCATCAAAATCCATTGCGACGAGTTGCTCGGCACACTGGCGGCGCAGGTCAGGGTACATGCCACCCTGGACGATGCCAAAGAGGCGCTGCGTCCGCCCTCCGAACTCGTCCAGCCACGGTACCTGGCGCCGGTGGGCGCGGAAGTGCTGCAACGAGCGGCGGGCCCAGGCCATGGTGAGGCGCAGGCTCTCTTCGGCGCGCCGACGGTCGGCTGGATATTCCGTGCACTCGTCGAAGGCCATGCAAATATCGGCGCCGAGGGCGATCTGTACGTCGATTGAGTGTTCGGGGGTGAAGAAGTGCGAGCTGCCGTCGAGGTGAGAGCGGAAGCGTACGCCTTCGTCGCTGACCTTGCGCAGTTCATTGAGAGAGAAGACCTGGAAGCCGCCTGAGTCAGTAAGCATGGCCCGAGGCCAGCTGATGAACCGGTGCAGGCCGCCCATGCGGCGGATGGCCTCGTGGCCTGGGCGCAGATAGAGATGATAGGTGTTGCCGAGGATGATCTCAGCGCCGAGGGCCTCAAGCGTGTCCTGGGGAACGGCCTTGACGGTTCCCTGCGTGCCGACGGGCATGAAGACGGGGGTTTCGACCGTCTGGTGCGGCAGGTGAAGGCGCGCGCGGCGTCCGCCGGATGCGTCTGACCGCAATACTTCGAGGGGGATGTCCACGGGACGATTCTAAAGCGTTACAGCCGATTGTTTCCGAGATCTGTCGCAAGGCGTGGCAGAATGCTGAATCGCCGAAATGATGGCGGTGAGGAGTGGAACTATTCTTCCCACTTTCGGCATTCCGTGCGGCAAGTTTTTGCATGGTTCTGTCGCCGACGGCAATCAGGTTAGTGGATTTATCAGGGCAATACAGGTGGACCTATTGGCAATCAACGTGCATGAGTTTTGCCAGTCCTCCAAAATCCAATACCTGTTGAAAGAAGAGTCGAGAAAGACTCGGGCTTCTTGTCGCAGTTCCTCGGTAATGAACGAGGGGGACGCAATCGACTGTGGAGAATCCGAAATGCATAAAATCATCGTCATATCCTGCGCCGCGCTGCTGATGGGAAGCGTAGCGGCGTTCGCATCAACTCTGAATGAACCGCCGCCGTCGGGAGCGATTCTAGATCTGAACGGTCTACCAATCCCGTCGACTGCGCAGCTCTACACGGTTAACTTCACGGGGGCTCTGGCGACCACGGATATTACCTTTGCCTTTCGCGACGACCCGTCCTGGATCTCCTTTTCCGATGCGTCGCTGGTGGATCTGACGACATCGAGCGGAAACCTGCTGCTGAACGGCAACTTCGCCCTGGGAACGGTCGGCTCAAACAATGTCACCGACTGGACCTATGTGAACACTTACGGCGCCAGTAGCGGCGGAAGCCTCAATACTGGCTGCGGATACAACGGCTCAAACTGCTGGTACGATGGAGCGGTTGGCGCGTATGACGCGATCAGCCAGACGGTTGCCACGAACATCGGTGATCAGTACCAGATCAGCTTCTACCTGTCTGAAGACAGCGGGAACGCAACGTTTTTAGCAACCGACCCCACCGAAGCCAGCGCTATCGATGCGCTTGCCTATGCGCAGGCCGGAGTGCCTGCGGCGGCTACGCCGGAGCCGTCGTCGATGGCGCTGCTGGGAACGGGGCTGCTCGCGCTGCTGTGGTCAATGCGGAGACGGCTGGTGCGGGGATACCGTCGAACCGCGATCCCCGCGCCTCCAGGCGAGCAAGGACAGCGAGTGGAGGCTGGTCACATGCAACGAGA
>JAJXXG010000854.1 GCA_021781255.1 Acidobacteriota bacterium | reverse complement strand
AACAAGATGGTTATCCGCGTGGACCCTGAGCTAACGGCAAAAGGTGAGCTGCCTGAGGCACTGGCGGAGACCTTGCGGCATGTGCCCATTCCTCCGGATGCGCAGGCATGTGCTGTGATCTGCAAGGGCCGCACCTGTCTGCCGCCCATCACCAGTCAGGAAGCATTGCTGGACGCGCTTCAAGAGACGGTCTAATTTTTTGTGAGCCTAGTTCCCGCTGAGTGGATTGCTGTCCGGGGGCGGTATCGCTGTGGGATCGGTAGCCGTTCCGCTTCCGTTTCCAGTTTGGTGAGCGGGTTTTGCTTCTTTTAAGTGCCGCTGAAACACGCGATATGGGTCGCCCGGCAGCATTCTGCGCTCTTCCAGCGCCATCCTCACCCGCCGTCTGAATTCGCGCATCGGCGCATATTGCTTGGTGGCCTGTGTTTTGAACTGTACAGGTATAAGAATCTCGGAGCCTTTTATCGAATCCACACCCAGAATCTGAGGATCAGCGAGAAATGCATTCTTGAATTCGTCGCTGTTTCTCACCTCCATCGCAATGTTGCTCAGCAGCTCAATTGCATCATTGGGCTCGACTGAAAAATCTACACTCACCGTGACAGTTCCAATTGAGTAATCGATGCTCTGGTTGGCGACCGTAGTGATCTGGGAGTTAGGAATCACGCACAGTGTGCCGTCCGCCTCGCGGACAGTGGTCTTCCGCAAGGTCATTGCTTCAACCATGCCGGTGATGCCCGCCACTCGCACTGTATCTCCCACGTTGAATTGGTCCTCAATCAGGATCAGAATTCCGTTGAGCATGTCACGGACAATGTTCTGCGCGGCCAGGCCGATGGCCACACCCGCCACTCCGGCAGAGGCCAGCAGGGGTGCCAGATCGATTCCTACAGCAGCCAGGAACTGCAATCCGACAATTGCGGCAATAATGGCAAATCCCGTGGTACGGATTACGCCTGCCATTGTCTTTACTTGAGAGATGCGGCCGTGGTCAGCGGCATGCGCTTCTGCAACGCGAATCATATGCCGGGTGGCAATCCGCAGTAACCTGTTTAAAATGAGCGCGATAATTGCAACAACAATCAGATGGGGCACTTTTGTGCGAAGGAATTCCTGTGTGTCGCTGCGCCACTCATTCACAACCTTGCCCAGGAATTGCCCTTGCAGGAAAAGCCCAACCGCAGCCGATGTCACGGTCCGATACATGCCGATTCTCCCTCTTCCTTTCTATACTGTCCGCAGCGCGTTCTGGTCAGCACCCAAAATGCGCAGCCGAAAAAGCTATTTGCCACATTAGCGCCAGCAAGCGAGTCTGCGGGAGGTACCCATGCAGCTGCGGCGAGTTTTGAGATGCAGAGTGCTCGAACGGCACTCAAGTGCAGTGTGCGGCATCGTTCTGGTAGCAGCCCTTGTCCCAATAGTGATTGTGCCGCAAGCGGACGGCGCATGGTTCCAGCCGTGCGGTCCGAACTCCCAATGGTCAGGCGCTGGTCCCGGCCGCGCGAAATCGAACTCCCCAGCCTCTCAAACTCAGGCAAACGCCAAAAGCAGAAGACATGTGGAAACTCCGCAGGAGATAAGGCTTTCAACTCAGACCACCGAATTGCTTGCGCTGGCGCATCAGCTCAAATCGGAAGTCGACAAGACCAACAAGGATATGTTGTCGGTTGCGGTCATCCGGAAGGCTGGAGAGATCGAGAAATATGCACGCTATTTGAGAAGTACGGCGGTGGATGGGGCATCCATGAAATAGGCCTGAGAGGAAAGCTGATCAGGACCGAAACGCGGAACATCAATCAATGACGGTGACGAGCGTAATGTCGAGACTTTTGCAGACGAGCCGGACTGGCAAACTCCTTCGTCAGCGGGCGGGAATTCTCATCGTTATTGGCGTAGTATTCTCGTTTCCGGCTTACACTTCGTGGGCTGGACAACTTTCCACGCGAAGGCTACAAGCTCCAACGAGCGATAGCCCGTTTGGGGGCTTATCGGACATCGATCCGGCTCTTGCGCGGCAGCAGCTCCGGGCCCTGAACGCGCTTCGCCAAAAGAAGCTGGTGGAAGACACCAACAAACTGCTGAAACTTGCTCAGACTCTCAATGCGCAGGTGCAGTCAGGACACTACGAGACACTAACAGTAGCGCAGTTGAAGGAGGTCAAGCGGATTGAGAAACTTGCACACAGCGTGCGGGAGAAAATGGCCCAAACATACGGCGGCGGCCCATCGCTTGCACCGATCATTATGCCGACCACGCCTTAGATTCCCGGAGGGTAGCGAGACGGATACGGCCTCTGCTCCCACAGATGCGCAGGTGGTTGCTACAATCGGGGTGGCGGTGGGACAAATAGAGGTCTGAGGAGGGACGGATATGGGTTCTGTAGTATCCAACGCACAAGCGCCTGCGACGACTTCCTCCTCGAATAAAACCAAGGCCAATCTGCTTGTCCAGATGTACAGGTTGATGCTCCTGTCGCGACGGATTGACGATCGCGAGATTCTTCTCAAGCGTCAGCAGAAAATCTATTTTCAGATTTCCGGAGCGGGCCATGAGGCGCTTCAGGTTGCAGCAGGCCTGGCGCTACGTCCCGGTTATGACTGGTTCTTTCCTTATTACAGGGACCGCGGCCTGTGTCTCGCACTGGGTGTTTCCCCTGCAGACATGTTCCTGCAGGCCGTTGGTGCGGCCACTGACCCTGCCAGCGGCGGCCGTCAGATGCCCACCCACTGGAGCAGCGATAAACTGCACATTGTCAGTACCTCCTCTTCCACGGCCACGCAGGTTCTCCATGCCGTTGGCTGCTCTGAGGCAGGTCGCTATCTCAGTCATCATCCCGAGGCAGTGAAGCAGGGAAGCGGCGACTACCGAGCTGTTCATTCAGTTGAATCCCACAGCGACGAAGTTGTTCTAACGACCATCGGAGACGGATCCACGTCGCAAGGTGAGTTCTGGGAGGCCCTCAACACCGCCTCGAACAAGAAGCTCCCCGTAATCTTCTGCGTTGAAGACAACGGTTATGCCATCAGCGTGCCGGTTGAGGAAAACACGCCCGGCGGAAATATTTCAAAGCTCGTGGCGAATTTCCCCAACTTCCATTTTGCTGAGGTTGACGGTACGGATCCCGAGGAATGCTTCCGCGCCTTTCAGGCTGCTGCAAATCATTGCCGCGCCGGATTAGGTCCGGCTTTGGTTCATGGGCACGTTATCCGCCCATACTCACATTCCTATTCCGATGACGACAAGGCCTATCGCTCCGCTGCTGAGCGGAAGGCGGATTCGCATCGTGATCCAATCCTCAAGCTGCGCAAGCGCCTGCTTAACGAGGGCATCCTCAGTCACGACGAGCTTGCCGCTCTTGAGCGAGAAGTGGACCAGGAAACCGTGGATGCCGCCGAACTTGCAATGAAGGCGCCTCTCCCGGAGATCTCCTCTATCCCAAAACATGTTTACTCAGAGGCGATTGATCCAACGAGCGCAGTGTTTCAGACGGATCCGCAGCCAGCCGACGAGGCAACCGCGAGCGGAGCGGCGAAGGATGCAGGCAATGAGGCTTCGCGCACCATGGCCGACCTGATTAATGCGTGCTTGCGTGACGAGATGCGCCGCGATCCGCGCATTGTGGTTTATGGCGAAGACGTCGCAGACGCCAGCCGTGAAGAAGCGCTGGCTGAAGTGAAGGGCAAAGGCGGGGTCTTCAAACTCACAGCTGGCCTGCAAAGAGAGTTCGGCTCCGAGCGCGTCTTCAATTCGCCCCTCGCGGAGGCCAACATCGTGGGCCGCGCTGTCGGCTATGCCGCGCGCGGCATGAAGCCAGTGGTCGAAATTCAGTTCTTCGACTACATCTGGCCGGCTATGCATCAGATTCGCAATGAGCTTTC
>JAJXXG010000927.1 GCA_021781255.1 Acidobacteriota bacterium | reverse complement strand
AGCATTGCGAAAATGACAGCCAATGCCGAACCGATTATGGACGCTCTCTGGGTCACTTCAAATCTGTCGTTATGCGCTCCTGGCCAATTGCTCCAATAAATGAAAGTTGCAGGCTGCAGCTCTTAGGCGGCTGCTTGCCCTCTACTGCACAGTGAAGGGAGCGCTCTGAGCAATGATCTGCTTAGAGACGCTGTCGTTAACTGTGATCTTTACACGATATTTACCAGGCTGCACGGACGCAAGAGGAACAGTCCTTGCCAGCGTCACCTGATCAGAATTGGCTTCTATCGTGTTGGAATCCTCATGTGTATCGAGAATTGCCTTGTTTGAGGCAAGATCGATGATTTGATACTCAATGGTTGCGTCGTTCCTCTTGCTCTTATCGTCAATGCCGAGGTTGTATACCTGCATCCACATGTTCAGGCTCTGGTTCCGCTGAAAAGTAGCGGGTGTTGCAAGGTTTGCGGTCACGGCAGGCAGCAGCTTGGTGTTACCGATGATGAAGTTGCCTTCGCCGATATCCTTGGACGGCACCTTCTCCATGCGGTTTGCCAGAATCAGCGAGGATGCTGCAAGGCGGTCGTCATCGTATTTAGGAACATTTACTGCCTGTGCCCAGGTACCGATGTGATCCGGATTATTGACGTCTTTGATAGCAATGTCGACGCGATAGCGGCCGGGCCGGAGAGGCAGGGCCTTCCAGTACAGGCGCTTGTTGTCCAGTGTCTTCGAGAGCAGTTCGGAAGGCTCTTCTACTTCCACTGTGTCTTCAAAGGTCTGGACGATGCGGTCCGTGATTGTGGAAACGCGTCCAATGATGTGAACGTCCCCGCGCGACACACCATCCTTGGTGACAAAGGTGATGTCCCGGTTCTTGATCTGCAGTGTGAGCGGAACGAGCACCGTGTCATCGGTCACTTTCACATAGTCCGTTCGCACATCGAAGGGGAAATAAGGCCCGCTGAGAACTTTATGGCTGGATAAAAACTGCTCAAGCTGCAAGTCCTTGAACTTGATCACCGGAGGTGCCTGCAGTTTCGCGAACTGTTCCAGACGGTCGAACTGCTTGCTCTGGCCCATCCCGGACATTGGTCCATTGCCCAGGCTTTCGAGGCCGCCGCGGAAGCGGTCTGCCCGTTTGGCCATGCCCATCTGCTCATAAAGCGTCTGACCTGCGCCGGGGACATGCAAAAGTGCGTCCTTCTCGGAGCGATCGATCGTCATGTGGTAATCGCCGCACATGCAGGTATCGACAAACTCGATGTCTATGTTCTCGCCAATGCCCTCGATGTAGCGGTAGTGCCAGGTCTCAAAAGGATAGGTCGAGGTTGTGCCGCCGCCTTCATCCATCGGGCGATCATAGGTTCCGCCGCTCGGATGTGATTCGATCGAGTCCGGCTTGCCATAGGCGATATACATGTGGCCCCGATCCGTCTTCCAGCCCGGCTTGCCTGCGGCGTAGTGCTCATTGGCATACGCGATACGACGGTAATGCTCTTCGCGAAATTCGTTTTCCGGGGAGTCGGGATTCGGATTGCGGCGCTGCCAGAACTGCTCGATGAATGCCTCACGCTCTTCATCGTTGCTCAGACTCTTGAAAGCTTTCGCTTCCTGGTCGGTGATGATCCAGCGTACGTCCTCGTCAAGCCACTTCTTGTAGGGGCCCTTCAATTCCTGCTTCAGCTGTTTCTGCTGGTTGAAGCGCTCCTTGTCGGAGAGCTGTCGCTTGAGCGGATCCTGCTGCATATCATCAGCCGATGGGGTCGCCTGGGTGAGTGTCCCGGCAGGCTGTGACGTCTGTTGCTGCGCACGGCTTGAAGGAATAGCAACTGCAATTGCACCTAACGCAATAGCAAGGGAAAAAGGAAGACTACGTTTAGGCATAAGCTGCTGGGTACTCCCGCTACCACTATTGAATTTTAAGGGTTTGTGAATGCACAGTACAAGAAATCTTTAAGGATTTCTTATCTGGATACAACCTTTCCATTGGCTTCCCGCTGAATGGCACGCTTGAGAACCGTCTCAAGCGCGCGCTTCGCCTCGGTATATTCGGACTCGCTGAGCGATCCATCGATGCGCTGGGTCTCAAGGGCAAAGAGCTCGTCTTTCAGCGCAGACAATAAGCCGCTGCCGCTCTGCTGTGGGGCGGACGGCAAGGGGGAAGACGCCGGACTCGTCCCGGTCTGCGGGGCGGAACCTGGCTTGCCGCGGAGAAAAAACGCCGCAGCGGCAGCCAGCACCAAAGCCAGCCCGCTCAGGATCCACCACTTGTATTTATTAAGGGGATCGGGCGTATCGATCGGGTTGCCGAGTCCGCCGCCGGGTCGCGTATCGGCGCTGGCTTGTCCCGCTTGAGGGCCCATCCCCGCCTGAGCGCCTTGCTGGGTTTGCTGACCCGCCTGCTGGCCTTCTCGTGGCATCGACCCGCTGCCGGAGACAGTAAAGCTTATGTTCTGCGCCGGAGTAACGTCTTTGGCAACCATGGTCAGGGCGTTCATGTCGTCATTGACGGGCTGGAACGAAGCCCCTTTGGGGTTGCCGAACTGCATGGACTTGGGCATCAGGACGACAAGGTTGTCGGTTGGCATCGAGACGCGCGGATTGAAGGTAAAAGAGCCGCTGTAGGGCAGGTGATAGCTCACCTGGAAGCGGGTCTCGCCCTGATTCTGGCCCTGCGCCTGGATCGCATCGGAGACACTCGGCCGAATCGGGAAGACGAAGGCAAAGTGGCCCTTCTCCCCGTTGACTGGTATTGGCGAAGAAGATACCGGCATTCCGGAGGGGCCCATTGCCGCCGAGCCATCGATTCGTGCTCCGTCCGGCAGATAAATTTCATAAGCATGGTCACTGAACTGGGTGCGTGGCGGCTTCGAGTCGTTGCGCACGAAGTAGTTCTGGATGACGTGCAGGCCCTGGGGATCCGTTTCGACACGGATTACATCCGCCTCCGTACGTACTCCGGCGACCTTGGCAGCGACGTCATAAACATCCACATTGACAGTCGTCGAACCTGGCTGAATGGGTTCGAAATAAGTTGCTTTCTGGTGATTGACGCGGATCAGGTGCATGCCGTTGTCCGGCACGTCGATGGTGTAGTGCCCCTTCGCGTCGGTCTTGGTGCGGCCTGCCTCCTGCATCCCTTGACCAAAGGAGATGAGCACCACATCGTCACTCGCAGCAGGCTTGTTCGTGGTCTTGTTCGTGACCGTTCCGGAGACCGGTGCCGCAAAAGCGGCGGAGGAAGTAAGCAGCAGGGCGAATGCGCACAGAGCGCGAATAGGATTATTTACTTTTAGCGTCATGATGTTCCGGTTGCAATTTTACAGGTAAGGAGGAGGGTCAGGCTCCGAAGGCACGTCTGCCGGGCCGAAGCGCCCCTTCAATGCTTTCTATCTCTGCCAGGACTTCAGCCGCCTCGTTCTCCATGGAGGCTCGCTGCGCCGCATAATCCTCTTCAAGATATTTCCCAGCGCGATATTCGAAGTTGAGATCACGCAGGTTCTCGTAGAGGACGTCCTTGCGTTCGAGGAGGAAGTCGAGACGGGTCTTCTGCGTCTGCGCCTCGATATTCCGCTCGGGATAGAAAACATAGATCATGATGCCAGCAAGAAGCAGCAGGGAAGCGGCAATGCTCATAGTTCAGTCTCCCGGCGAATACGGTCGCGCATTGTTTTGAAGTCCGGGCTCGCTGGATCTTCGGGCATAGGGACCGTTTGCATCCGCCACTTGCGGACCAGCAGGACTGTTCCCAGAATTCCCAATAGCAGGACGAGCGGTGGCACGAACCAGACGGCCTTGTTGAACCTGGTCAGCATCGGTGCGGCAAGTACCGTGGGGCCGTACTTGGCTTGAAAAGCTTCCAGAATGGTTGTGTCACTG
>JAJXXG010000612.1 GCA_021781255.1 Acidobacteriota bacterium | reverse complement strand
CAATTCTCCCCAGTTGGCGGAGCAACTCATTGCCGAAGGAAAGTGCGATTTTGTGGCTCTCGGCCGGCAGTTGACGGCGGACCCCGATTTTGCCGTCAAGGCGGAAACCGGCCAGGAGGACGATATCGCCCGCTGCCTGCGCTGCTTCAAGTGCCTGCCGGGAACCCTGGAAGACGTGATGGACGATCTGAGCACGCTCTTCGGCTGCACGGTGAATCCCGAGGCGTTCCTCTTCGATAAGGCCATCCTTGAGAGCAAGCCTGCCGCATCGCGCAATGTCGTGGTCGTGGGGGGCGGCGTGGCCGGCATGGAGGCTGCCGTGGTGGCGGCGGATCGCGGCCACAACGTGACGCTCTACGATAAGACCGATACGCTTGGCGGGCTGCTGAAATTTTCCGATTCGGATGAATACAAGGGCGACTTGAAGGAGTTCAAGGACCTGATGATTCGCCGTGTCGGCAAGCGCAAGATCAACGTTGTCCTGGGCAAGGAGCTGACGCCGGAAGAACTGGGAGCGATGAAGGCCGACGCGGTGATCCTGGCCACCGGATCGACGCCCATCGAGCCGCGCATCGAAGGGCTTGAAAACGCGGTGCGCGCTCTTGACATCTACAAAAGTCTCGACGGTGTGGGCCGGAACGTAGTCATGATCGGCGGAGGCCTGGTGGGCAGTGAGGCGGGCCTGCACCTGGCCAAGAATGGCCGCAAGGTGACGATCGTTGAGATGCTGGACAGCGTGGCGCCGGATTCCTATGTGTTTCATCGCATGGCGCTGGTCCACGAGATGGATCGCATGTTGACCTATCGCACCGGGCTGAAGGTGGTATCGATCATGAAGAACGGTGTAAAGACGGTGAACGCGGAAGGCAAGGAAGAATTCATTCCTGCCGACACGGTCGTCTATGCTCTGGGCATGCGCGCCAACCGCAAGGAGACTGAAATGCTGCATGCAGCCGTGAAAGATGCGCCGGTTTACGAGATTGGCGACTGCGTGCGTGCCGCCAAGGTCTATGAGGCGGTTCGCGAAGGCTATCTTGCGGCTATGTCGATACTTTGATGGGCAGTGGAAGGAGCGACGGCCCTCCGCTCTACTGACAAAGGCTTCACTGTTTCGGTCAACGCAGTAGAGCTGACGAATGAAGTCCATCTCGCTTCTGAAATTCTCGCTAAGTGCGCGGTCAGCTCCTGCACGGAGTGGTTTTCAAGAGATCCGGCACCAGCGAGGCACGCAAAAGCACGAAAAGAATCCGCGTGCGACGCATGAGGGAGTTCTTCTTTGGCAGGTAGACAATGAAACTGTACGCTTGGGTAAGACCACTATGCCTGCCCCTGCTCTCTTTCCTGAAGCACATCTGACAGCTGAGCAGACGCGCGCCCTGGCGCTGGCCGCTGGCTTTACTGAAGCGGGCCTTGTCGCGCTGCCCTATGCGAACGAGGATCGCGATGCAGAGCGGTTCACTGGCTGGGTTCGCGCGGGCTGTGCAGGGACGATGCGCTACCTGGAGCAGAGGACAGCAAGCGGGCAACTGACACGGGCGCGCGTTGGAGTGCCCTTTCCGTGGGCGCGCTCGGCGGTGGTTTGCTTTGCCGGCTACCAATCAGAAGCACTGCCCTCAACCAACGCGCCAAACCCGCGGAGCGGGTGGATTGCGCGCTACGCGTGGAGCGGCCGGACAGATGCGGACGGCGTGCGGCGGCCAAGCGACTATCACAAGGTGCTGCTGAAGCGGCTGCGTGAAGTGGAGGGGCGGCTTCACGAGCAATTCGGCGCATTCGAGTCGCGCGCATATGTCGACACCGGGCCCGTGATAGAGCGGGCGCTTGCCACCGCAGCCGGTATTGGATGGACGGGCAAAAATACCTGCCTGATCAATCAGCAACTTGGATCGTTTGGGTTTCTTGCTGTTCTCTTGACCTCCCTCGAAGCCAGTTCAAAGGAACAGAGGTTGGAAGCCCCTGACAGGTGCGGGAGTTGCACGCGCTGCCTGGAGGCTTGCCCAACTGGTGCGCTTGTTGCGCCATACCAGATGGACGCCAGGCGGTGCATCTCCTATCTGACCATTGAGCACAAGGGGCCGATCGCGGAAGAACTTGCGGAGGGTATGGGGCGGCAGATCTTCGGCTGCGACATTTGTCAGGATGTATGTCCATGGAACAAGAAATCGCTGCGGAATGGGCCGATCACTGTCGATGCCGAGCTTGAGCCGCGACCGGAGCTTGTGAATCCGGCCCTGGATTGGTTGGGTTCTCTGGACGAGCAGTCGTTTGAGCGGGAGTTCAACGGCTCGCCGGTACGCAGGGCTGGATTTCTGGGATTTCGCCGCAACTTAGCCATTGCCATGGGCAATAGCGAGATGCTTGGATTTGCCAGTGTGTTGCAAACGTGGGCGGCGGCTGCCGATGAGGGTCTGCGCGCGGCTGCGCGATGGGCGCTGGTCAAGTTGCTGCGTGGTCACGGCCCTGTGCGTCACCCCTGAAGTCGAGCGCTCCGGCGCCTCCGCTGTCACAACGCTTCTCTCGCCCGGCAGACTATCCTGAAAATGGGCGCCCCGCGCGGGCGTCACGGGGAGATTCCCAAGCGAAAGAAGGACCGGCAAGTGGTTGACGATGTGAATTCCGTTCACGCAGACGCGACGGCGATCGAAGCCGGGGGCGTGTTGGATGCCTCAGAGCGGCCCGCGCAGTTGAAATGGTTTCTGGCGCAAAAGCGGCAAGGCGTTCGTCTCCTATCTGCTCGACAGCGAGGTGCACACCTTCGCGTTCAGCGTGGCGGCCAACGCCATCATCTCGTTTATCCCTTTCGTGGTGCTGCTCTACACGCTGGCGATCTCCGTCTTCCACTCGCAGGTCATGAAGGAAGTGGTGGACGACATGGTGAACTATTATCTGCCCTCGGCCACCAAAATCCCGGGCTGGGTGGTGCACAGCATCTTCAACGAGGCCGTGGCGCCCTTATTGGAACGGCACGGCGCTCAGGCGTTTTCGCTGGTGATGATTCTCATTGCATGCACGGGAATCTTTCTTCCTTTGGAGGTCGCGCTCAACCAGGCATGGGGCGTAACCAAGAGCCGCAACTATCTTTACAACCAGACCATCGCGGTGGGGCTGGCGCTGCTGATGGTGGGGCTGGCGTTGGTCAGCATGTTTGTGAACATGGAAGTGCACGACATTCTCGACTTCGTGTCGTTCCATCACACCGACAACTTTGTCGTCAGGGGAATCAGCTTTGCCTGTCTGGCGATCTCCACAGGAGCAGCAGCCATTCTGTTCCTCTTCTCGGTGTACTTTGTGCTGCCTAATCGCAAGGTGCCGTGGCGCCCGGCGCTGCGCACATCGATCATAACGGGAATCATCTGGCTGATTTCGAGATTCATCTTTACGGCTGTGCTGCCGCACATGGAGTTGCAGGCGCTCTACGGACCGTTTTCTGTCTCGGTGGGGCTGTTGTTCTGGGCGTACGTTTCGGGGCTGATCCTGTTTGCCGGCGCGCAGTTCAGCGTGGCGCGGATGGGAAATGCAGGGAATAAGGAGTAGAAACGGCCCATCCACACCGTTCGTCCTTTGGTCTTTGTTTTTTCTACTTCCTGTTGCCCACCCTCTGCTCCCGTTTTTTCGCTTTGTCTTCGCCCTGCCAGTTGCGCTACTCTCAGAACAGCGTGTCTCTAGAAAAGCCCCATTCCGGCCCGAGGATCGAGTCCCTGAACGAACTTGGGGTCGATTCCAACGCCGACCCGTTTGCCTGCTTTCATCCGGTAACGGCAGCGTGGTTCAAGGCCGTCTTCGAAGCGCCCACGGCACCGCAGAGATTGGGCTGGCCGGTGATTGCGCGCGGGGAGAATGCGCTGATTCTGGCTCCGACGGGCACCGTCAAACCGCTGG
>JAJXXG010000893.1 GCA_021781255.1 Acidobacteriota bacterium | reverse complement strand
CAAACTCCCATGCGCCGCCCATCAGGTTTTTCTCTGCGATGAAGTTCTCAGAGAAGTTCCAGCCGCGCGCGTTGCTGGAGAGGATGAGCTTGCCCTCGAGTTCGCGTTGTACTTCGGCGCGGCCCTCGGCGTTGGCAGGTTGCAGATCAGCAAGGCCGTCGTGGCCGACGACCTCGAGGAGGCTTTTGTCGGCGCCGTTGATGTCCTCGTATTCGATGTAGAGGATGGGGTTGACGCGGTGCTCGGTGGGCAGCACGCGGAAGCGATTTTCCCAGCGAAAGCCGGTGAAGAGGGCGGAGTCGTTGCTGGTCTTCTGGCCTTCGAGATAGAGCTCGGTGGTCCACCAGGCGGTGGCTCCATACTCAAGCTCAAGAGTGGGGCTGAAGAAGGCGTTGGCGCCTTTGGGCGAAGCGGTCAGGCCTTTGAGGCCGATTTCAAGGTTGCCGGGCTCCTCCAGCACCTGCGAGTAGGTGACGAAGTAGGGCGGCTCCTGTGCGCGCAACGGAATGGGGATGCAGGCGATGGCGGCAAGCAGGCAGAGCCGCTCGCCGGAGCGAGAACGAAACATGGCCATCTGAATCCTTTGGGTGCCTTTCTGGAACGGTGGCCGTGGCTTCCGCTATGCTGAGGAAACCGTCAGCTCACAGGTTGTCGGTTCGGCGGTCCCGGTGGCTCTTCGCCAAAAGACTTCCATCGGGCCCGCTGCTTCTCTTGTTTTGCCCGGCCACGCTGCGGCGAGGCGGCTTGCTACGGGGCCTGTGGCTCGTGTGGCAAGCTGGGCACGCGCGCTGTGCGACGCAGGAAGAATCAAACTACGACTGATTTAGTCCTAATTAGGCTAGCATGGCGTTTGCGCTGGGGCAACCTTTGGCGTTGCACGCTATGGGAAACCGTGGCGACTGATTACCTGTGGTGTGGCCTGCGGCCGCGCAACTCTCTCAGCGGTGCAATAATGGACCTTTACCGGAGCAGCCCTGGCCGGTTGGGCGCAAGAACGTGAACCTTCCCAATTCCATTACGATGAGCCGGATCGTCATGATCCCGCTGCTGTTGTGGATCCTGTCGCCGCATTTTCCATGGCAGGGACCGCTGGGCGAGCAGGAGATTCTGGCATCGGTCCTTTTTGTGCTGGCGTCCATTACGGACGGGCTGGACGGCTACCTGGCGCGGAAGCGCGGGCAGATAACAACGATGGGCATGCTGCTGGATCCGCTGGCCGACAAGATTATGGTGACGGCGGCGCTGGTGGCGCTGGTGGCCTATAACCCCGAGGTGGTGAAGGTGTGGATCGCGGTGGTGATCGTGGGCCGCGAGTTCCTTATCTCCGGGCTGCGGTCGATTGCCTCGTCGGAGGGATTCACGATCCAGGCCAGCGATCTGGGCAAGCTGAAGACGGTGACCCAGATCGTCTCCGTTGTCTCGGCGATCCTGGCGCATCACTGGTACCAGTGGCAGTTCGGGTTGCTGGTGATACCGGTGAACTGGATTGCGATTGCGGCGATTTACTTTACGGTGCTGGTGTCGACGATCTCTGCCATCGATTATTTTGTGGGGTTCTGGAAGCAGATTGATCGCGCCTCAAAGGACCGGCGCAGCACGTTTGTGCTGACGCGCCGCAAGGGTGCAGGCACGACGAGCACACACTGAGCCACAAGGAAGAACTGCACAAGAGAAAAGCCCCGGAAGATCCGGGGCTTTCTTTTGGTACGGGTTCCGCTTAGACCATTGCGGGAATAACGCCGGGCGCGCTTACCGGCACAGCAATGGTGCTGTCACCAACGGTGGCATGGGTGGTGGCGTGCGCGGGAGCATGCGCTCCACGCGTGAGGCGATGCACGAAGTGATACGGCGGCCACGGGCCGGAGAGCTGCAGGTGGCAGTCGCGCATCATCGCACTGGTGGTGGCGAATTTGTTCTGGTAGCGCTCCACACACTTGCGGTCGATGAGGTGCGCGATGTCGAGCACCATCTTGCCGCTTTCCGTCAGGCGGCAGCTGACCTCTTCATCGAGAGGAATGAAGAGGCGGTGCATCTGGAAGCTGACGGCGCGGGCCCGCGTCTGGCGCTCGCGCTGGCGTGCCGCGTTCTCGCGCAGATTGGTCAGGTACTCGCGTCCGACGCCCTCGGCCGGCGCATGGCGGCTGGCTTCGCGGCCGCAACAGTCGTCGACGAAGATCTTGAGGTGCATCTCGGTCTTGCCGCGCAGCTTTTCAATATTGGAAAGGAACTGGCGCTGGTTAGAGCGGATGGACTTGCGGAGGCTTTCATCGTCGTTGAAGATGGTGCCGAACCGGAAGGGCAGCACTGTGGAGTGCCGGAAGCAATCCGCGATGACCCGGGCATGATCGACGCCGGATTTCTGTCCGAGCGACTCTGCCGGGTTGTGTTCGCTAACGATCACGGCGAGGTCGCTGGCAGGATACAGAAACACCTGATTTCCGCTGACCCCGAGGACAGATTCCAAAGGAACTGGTTTGCGATGACGGGCTAATTCTGGAAAGGCTTGTTTCTCACCAATGCAGTAGGCATACCATGCCATGACCGGGCACTCCGTGTGCAGACGCCGGTAAGCGCCTGCTCGTTAGTGAAGCTCTGTGAACTTAGAAGAACAACTGCACCGTGACACAGGGCACATATTCCCCAATTGAACTACCCGGAATACTAGCCCCCGCAAAATACGACTGGCAACACCAGCCATCACAAAGTTGATATAAGGATGTCTGTTTTCTAGAAATAGATTTTGCAGAAGCAACAGACTTGTTGGCAATGTGGAATTTACGGCCACAATGCCGGTGTAAACATTTACCTGTGAGGGCAGGCGGGTTTGGGAGCCGGGAGGCGGAGCGGAGGGACGGCGGGCATTTCGGCAGGGATTGTGCGCAGCCGCGCTATGGCAGAAGGTGGGCGAGGCGCAGCGCGAGCAGGATGTTGGCGAGGAGCGACAGCACGAGCGCGCCGATGGCGATCCAGGAGAAGACGCGGATGCGGCGGCGGGTGGATGCGAGCTCGTTGCGCATCTCTTCCAACTGCTGTTCACTGCGCTCGGCAGCATCGCGAAGGGCGGAGAGCTGCTGGTGCATGCGCTGGATGGTGGAGGCCTGATCGCTGAGCTGGCCGCGGAGTTCGCGCTGCTCTACCTGCAGCTTTGCCAGCGCGTGCTCGATAGGCTGAAGATCTACGCGCGCGGAGGAGGCGGAGGAGCCGGGCGTGAGCAGATTGGCCACCACGGCGGCGACGTTGCCGTCGAGCAGGGGCAGCATCTTTTGCACCACGGGCATGACGGCGCGCACGACGCTGGCGGCTTTTTGCAGATTGCCGGCTGCGCTGCCGCGCGCGGCGGGACGTGCCGGCTTGACGAGGGCCTGCTGCGGAGGCTCGCTGTGGGCTGCGGGAGCGGTGGGGTTTGCGGGTTCCTGCTGCGGCTGCTCGTGCTCGTTCATGCGTGGAGCGTCTCCCTTGCTATCTTAAGGCGATTCCAAAGTTGGCGTGGCGTTTTTGAGATGCTGCAAGGTTGCAGACCTCCGCGTTCGCATGGACGATGTTGGCAGGCGGCGGACCGGGGTGCTCGATTCGGCGCATGAGGAAGCGGCCCGGTCGCGTATGCTCGTTCCCAGGAGGGGCGCGTGAAATCGGTACTGACACACCCTTTGCGCGATCTGCAGCGCAATATCCTCGCAGGCATTATCACGATTGGGCCGCTGTTTGTGACGTGGCTGGTATTCAGCTTTGTGCTGGGAGATCTGGCCAAGGCGGGGCTTCCGCTGATTCACTTTGTGGCGCCGTTCTTTCCGCATGAATGGCTGGCGCAGCCGTGGTTCCAGTCGGCGCTGGCGATTACACTTACGCTGATTGCGCTGTATCTGCTGGGGCGGCTGACATCGCTGGTGGTGGGACGG
>JAJXXG010000503.1 GCA_021781255.1 Acidobacteriota bacterium | reverse complement strand
CAAGACTACGCTTGCGGCGAAGTGGTTGAGCGGTGCAAAGAGGGTCACGGTGTCGTCCCACTCTATGACGTGGGACGAATTCGCTCACTCATCGGACTGGCAATTCGAGCGGGTTCTCGTGGCCCTGGACTCCGCGGAGGCGCGTATTGGCATCCAGGCATCGCTCCCGAAGTGGGTAGCTAATGCCTATACGCTCGATTCTGGGATCGGAGTTTCCCGGCACCATTTCTCTAACAACAGCGCGTGCCTCGCCTGTGTGTACCTTCCCACGGGGGCGGTCCCCAGCGAGGACGTATTGATTGCTTCGGCCTTGGGGTTCGAGACAGCGCCACCGCACCCAGAGATCATGGAGATCCGCCAGCGCCTGGACCGAAGCGTTCCATGCGAGCGCGCGTTTCTCGAACTTATCGCTGCCAAGAAAAACATCCCTTTAGAAAAGCTCCTGCCGTTCGAGAACTGCCCTCTCCGTGAACTCTACCAACAAGGGGTCTGTGGCGGGCAAATAATTGGAATCGAAGTGGATGGCCGGGAGACGCGCGCAGAGGTGCCGATGGCCTTCCAGTCGGCCATGGCGGGAATCCTGCTGGCTGCTGAACTAGTACTGGACGCCTCCGGAGCCCGGGATGCGATGTTCCCCGCGGTCACTCGCTTCGACCTATGCAGGGCGCTGCCCGAGATCCCTTCTGTGCACCGGGGCAAAGACAAGGACGGCCGCTGCCTGTGCCAGGATCCTGACTATATCGCTGCTTATCACGAAAAGTATGCATCTGTAATTGCGAGTTGATGGAGAAGATTCGTGGCAAAAGATACTGAAATCGGCGTCTTGCTGGACGCCATGAACGATGTGCAAGAAACCATCCGCGCCTTCGATTTGAAGGCGGAGATACTCACGGGCATCCTGACGCTTCTAATTGGCATGGTTGTCTTCGCTTGGCATGGCCACGACAACGGAATCAAGTATTTGGACATCCTCATCATCATCTCGGAATTTTTGGCGATCGGTTGCCTGGGCGCTGTCCTGTTCCCGGCAAACAATCCTTTAGGCAGCGTGACAAATGGTATCTACGCGCCAAAAGGTGTGTATTACCTGTCGGGCTTAACCCTTAAGAAGGAATCCGTATCGGACATCGCCAAGAAACTCGCGAACACCAACTGGAGCGAAGAGCTGGTGTTTGAACTCGTTAAGGTATCTTCCATTCGCGAACGCAAGAACCGCTGGTTCGTGAGGGCCCTGTGGGCCTCCGCTGCAGGTTTTGGGTTGCTCTTCGTCCTTTGTTTCGCACGGTACATATAAGCCCTCTCAGGGACGCACCGATGAAACTTTCCGAACTTCAGTTGCCGGACATCAACGACCGACTCCGTGAGCTAGTTAAAAAAGAGCTCGATCGCGCGCAAGCTGTCTGGAAGGACGTAGGCCGACAAATGATCATAAAGGCGGATGCACAAGCGCTCGACGAGCAGCGTCGCCTTGATACGAGCATCCCGGGCTATCCGACTATTGACCCCTCCCAGCCAGCCGTAGACGAGTTCATCGCATTCGTAGTAGACATGCGGAACTCCACCAATCATCTGACCCAAGCGATCAGCTGCCGGTATGCTGACGCATCTGAGACTGAAAGGGTTCTTTACGAAACGTCAGCGTTACTGCCGGCCGCAGCCGAGGTCGTTCGCTGGAAAAAAGGTAGGGTAACCGAATACCTGGGCGACGGGGTCCTTGCACTCTTCAGGGCCAGCGGAGACCGAGACGCCGCTTGCTATGCCGCATGCCACGCAGCGCGAAAGGTGGTCGGAGACATGCGCGACATCGTCAACGAGGCCCTGCACACACGTTTCCGACTCCCAGAGATTAACCTCGGGGTAGGCATGGCACTCAGCAAGGCAGTGGTGACAACGGTGGGGCACCCAGACGAACGAGCGCCCAAGGCGATTGGCACCTGTGTGTATCGTGCAAGCAAGCTGGCATCGCTGGAGAATAAGATCGCGGTCGATGACAACTTGGAAGCCATTTGGCCGAAAAACACGAAAGGAGGCGGATTCCGCTTTCAGCCTAAACAGATAGAGGGAATTCCCGGGCACGTGTTGCCACCAAAATCCACCTAATCCCTTGGCGGCTCAAGCGCGGCTTCACCCATAACTTATGGATACCTTCTTTTTCGGATGCTTTCTGGCTTGCGATCAGAGACCTGACTCGATCCGACATCTGCCGGAGTCGCTGGATTGAAGACCACCATTGTTTAGGCCAGGTCGGCCTTTGACGGCAAAAGACGTGAACTTCCCCCGTTTCCGTGGACACTGGCTCAAGCCGCTTTCCTCATCGCCTCGAACTCGGCTGGTGAACGGTAATCAAGGGTCGAGCATCCCCGGATTTGGACGGCAGCTTCCGGGAACTCCCAATGACGGCTCCTGGCTGATTCTGGATCATTCGGAATCGGCCATGGGACATCGCGCTTTATATCCAATTAGATTAGCGTAACAATGCAATTTATTGGGACGTTTGTCGTGATTAACAACTTACCTCAATCCTATGCGAAACCTTGTTGAGTTCATTCCGGACGTGGATGTGCTGCTGAAGCTTGCACCCGAAGAGCTAGGGAAGGTTCTGCTGCGCCTCGCAATGGAAAATGAACAGAATGGCATGTTCCATCCAGAGTCGGTGCTGACAACCATAGTTGGTACCGGAATGACTGCCGAACCAGTTCCAGCATACCCACAAAATCGCATGCCGCAAATCGAAGTTGTCGTCGCCGAGGCTTGGCAATGGCTACGCATCCACATCATGATCGTTCCGGCGCCAAGCGTGAATAATGGCAACGGCTGGATGATGCTTAGCCGGCGTGGTCGAGCCCTTGTTGATAATGATCAGGCATTCGACAGCTACAGACAGGCTGCGGCGTTCCCCAAAGAGCTTCTCCACGCAGCAATTGCCGATCAGGTCTGGATTGAGCTGGCACGCGGCAATTTCGATGGCGCCGTGTTCGCTGCATTTAAGGAAGTAGAGGTAAGGGTTCGCCAAGCGGCAAACCTGGCGCAGACAGACATTGGAGTTTCACTTATGCGTAAGGCATTCCATCCTGACAATGGACCACTTACGGATAGCACTCAGCCTGCGGCCGAGCGCGAAGGATTGATGCATCTTTTTTCGGGCGCCATAGCTTCATACAAGAACCCACATTCGCACCGCACTGTGGTTCTCAACGATCCGCATGAGGCTCAGGAAATGGTTCTTCTCGCCTCGCATCTTCTGCGTATCGTAGATGCTCGGGCGCACTAGAAGGGACCATGGCCAGCCTGACGTTCAACACATTCTGCAAACTACCGCCTACAATCCAGATAAAACTATGACGCTGAGTGCTGTAGGCCAAGCGATAAGTGATTATTGCCATCAGGACAGAGATCAGTACTTGTTCCGGCACGTGAATGCAAACAGTTGTTGCGGGCCACCTTCTTAGGTCCTGATGCGGCCGCTGTTGCTGACGAAAGCTGGCATTCAGGCGGCGTACCGACTTAATGTCGACAATCTGCGAGAGATCAGCCATTCAACTGAACCAACGCCACTGGCCACAATGGCCGACATCCCGCCATCCGTATCCGTAGTGATCACCACGATAAATTGATTCCCGGCCTGAACGGCCATTGACCAGAATTTTATCTAAAACGTTGGTACGGAAACTCGGCATCAGGCCACGTTGTGAAATGAAGATGGAAGCACACTCAAATCCGGACAGCCCTTTTTTCATCCTTCATCTTTGCGGGTGGGCGATTTCAGTGCAGCACGCATTCTGCGCAGGCATTCCTCCCACTGCTTTGGCGTCAACGCCGGCCGGGGCAGGGCAACATAAGCGAGGTCAGCGCGCCCGGCGATGTTTTGGTGACAGAGCGGCACGCGCTTTGGCAAGCAC
>JAJXXG010000966.1 GCA_021781255.1 Acidobacteriota bacterium | reverse complement strand
CTCGCTCTATGTGCTGCGCGAACCAGCCAAGACGTTCCGCCTGACGGTCAGCACCACCTTCTAGTCAAGCGGCATACTCAACCGGCCCACATCCCTTCCGGGGATGTGGGCATCCTTTTTGGGGGGCAAATCTATGCACGCCGGGAGGCCAACCTATGCGTAGAGATGTTACTCAAAGATAAATAGTCTTCCCAGAGTTCCTGTGGAGCAGTTCATTCTTTGAGGAGTTCTCATGCGTCATCCAATTTCTGCACTGGCGATACTGTTGCTGGCTTTGCCTGTCAGTGCGCAGATGCAATCTGCCTCGTCCTCCACCCAGTCCATGCCGAGTGCACCTTCTCCACGGCAGCAGGTGACTCTACCCAATCCGAAGCACGATGAGCCGGTCGTCTCAACCACGGTTGGGTTTACCTATCTGCAAACAGACCTGACGAACGTGAATGGGGGCAAGGCAGGCTACCTGATGGGGTGGTACGGAATTCCGCAGCTTAACCTGACGAAGCATATCGGGGTGCTGGCGGACTTCACGAACTTCTACAACTGGCATGCCCACGCGGGAGAAAACGTCCACGGATTCACTGGCGGCCCGGTGTATATGTTTCCGATGAAGCATATGACGCCGTTTGTATTTGCCGAGGGTGGCGCGGTGCGCGATTCGATGCAGGGCACGGTGAACTGGAGCCCGGCGGTGGTGGGCGGCGCAGGGCTGAACTATAAGCTGACGAGGGCGCTGGCGTTCCAGTTGGTGCCGGGCGAATATGTGGCCACACATCTGTCAAATGGGAACTGGCAGAGCAACTTCAACGCCAAGGCGGGTATTGTGCTGAACATGTACGGCAACCGCTAGACGAAGAAAACCCCACATCGCGATAGAACGATGTGGGGTTAGGGTCAGAGCCTTGCGGGTGAAGAGATCAGGCCTCGACTGCTTCCAGCTCTTCCTCAAGTCCATGGCGGCGGAGCAGGTTGGGCAGGTTCTGCGAGAAGGCGGAGCGGGGCATGACCATGTCGCAGCCTGCCTCGATGGCCTTGGCCTTGAGATCGCCCTGGATGTGCGAGAGAAAGCCGATGACTGAGGTGCCACGCTTGAGCTTGGACTTGATGCGGGGAATGAGCGTGAGCGGCTTGGCGTTGGCGTTGTTGAGGTCGAAGACGATCAGCGAGGGACGGTCCTCTTCCGAGGTGCCGGCGAGCTTCGCGACGATGTCCTTGTCAGCCTTGACGAAACCTACCTTGATGCCGAGCTTGCGCGCAGTTTCCTGAATCTTGGCCAGGACAAAAAGGTCCTCAATAAAGCAGAAGATGCGGATCGGCGCGTCCTCGCGAATGGGCGCCGGGGGTGGCTCAACATAGGCCGCTTCATTCTGGAAGCCGTTCTGCGGATTGATATTGCCGTTCCCGTTCCCATTGCGGTACTCGATGGTGGAGGGGTGTCCCTCGGCGATGTTGCCGTTGGCCACGCGATAACTGTGGTCCATGGGACCGACAAACGAAGGAGCCTGACGGCGCTGCTTGCCTTTGCGGCGCGGGCCGCCCTGACCCTGACCCTGGCCCTGACCATTGCCGTTGCCATTCCCATTTTTCTGATAGAAGCGGTTTTGCTGAGGAGCCTTCTGGCGTGGCGGGGGATTGTTTGGCCGCGGCTGCTGGTTCTGTGCGGCTGGCTGTGCGTTGGCCTGGGGAGTTGCAGGGCCCTTGCCGCCCTTTCGCCGACGGCGGCGGCGGCGATGTTGACCCTGGGGCTGGCCTGGCTGCTGGGGCGCTGCGCTCTCGGGAGCGTTCAGTGAGCCCTCGTTCTGCTCTTGTGTCATGCGTGCACTTCCTGGTGCTTTAGCTGTATGTGGAGCAACGCCAGGAGCGGGCTGCGCCACGGGTGGTAATCCGATTCAAAATCAGTGAAGTTTGCGGGCTGCGAATCGATGGAAACCTTTAGCGATGCCGCGACCTAAAACCCTGCCATTTGCCGGGGGCTCGACCCTGGTTGATTCAGGCATAAATAATCACCGTGCGCTTGATCCCCCAAGGTTGCGAGGAGCGCGGGAGAGGCCTTCCTAAAGAGGCTGCAGTCGATGGAGCGTGATTTTTGTTTTCTACTCACTCTAGTAGTTTGACGCTTGCCGGGACCTGTTAATTCAGCGGGTCTCCATGCTATCGGTTCAATTCCTGGGAACCGTTCAACTCTGACTCTCGAGAGTTGCAGCGAGCACCCCCACAGCTTTATTGGGTAGGCTTCAGCCGCTCGATAGGCAAATCTGATACTACGCGTAAACCTCGACCGTGGCAAGCACGCAACAGAGGAAAAGCGATAAAAACGCAAAACGAGAAGAGCCATCGACTGGGGGTCGATGGCTCTTCACAATGGCCAATCACTGGCCTCCCGAAAAAAGCCCTGACAAATCTTCGTGGGATGTGTGGGCTTTGGTGTCCGGCCCCGGGCGGAACTCCGTAAAGTTCCTGCTCTCTGCAGGCCGGCCCTTATTGGTTGCAGATCCGAAAGACCGGATACTGCACGTCGCTGGCACTCTACTAATAAGCAATTCTTATGCCGTGCATTCAACTTAATGATATGAGTCACTTAGCGGCTTGACAGCAGTCGCAAATTCAGAATCTGGAAGAAAGCGGGACTCAATTCTTCGCAATTCCGTAGAAATCAGCTCTGGCAGCGCGGGCACCAGTGGGTGCTGCGGCCGCCGAGGACGGTTCGCCGGATGGGCGTGCCGCAGACGAGGCAGGGCTGGCCGCCGCGCTGGTAAACCCGGTGCTCGAGCTGGAAGAAGCCGCGAACTCCGTCGGCGTCAACGTAGTCGGAGACGGAGGAGCCGCCCAGAGCGATGGCATTGCGGAGTACGGCGCGCAGCTCAGTGTGGAGACGCTGCAGCCGCGGACGGGAGAGACGGCCTGCGATATGGGTGGGGCGGATGCCCGCGCGGAAGAGGCTCTCGTCGGCGTAGATGTTGCCGACCCCGTGGAGCAGTCGCTGGTTGAGGAGAGCGGACTTGATGGCGAGCTTGCGGCCGCGGAAGAGAGCGACGAAGTCATCAGCAGAGATGGTCAGCGGCTCTGCGCCGGGGCCGGTGAAGGCGGTTCGCTGGAGGGCGAGCCTGCCGAAGCGCCGGGCGTCAACAAAACGCAGCTCCCGCCCGGAGTCGAGGGTGAGCAGAGCGTGGGTGTGCGCCGGGACGGGCGTGTCAGGAGTGGAGACCAGAAGGCGGCCGGTCATGCCGAGGTGGACGATCCACTGGAGGCTGCCGGATGTGGGCTGTGCCGGGGTGAGGTCGAAGACGATGTGTTTGCCGACGCGGTGGACCCGGTCAATGGTGGCGCCAGTGATGGCGGCGGCCATCTCGGCGGGAGGTGTCTTGAAGGGCTCGGGCTTGGAGCCGAACCACGCCTGTTCGATGCGCGAGCCGTGGATGCGCTCGTGGACGCCATTGGCGACCGTTTCGACTTCAGGAAGCTCGGGCATGGGGTTACTCGATGACGGCGAGCACATCGCCGGCGGAGACGGTGTCGCCGGGGGCTACGCGGAGCCCGGAGACGCGGCCCGCTTTCGGCGCTTTGAGCTCGTTCTGCATCTTCATCGCTTCAATAACGAGGATGCCCTGGTTGGCCTCGACCTGATCGCCGGCGGCGGCCAGCAGGCGCACGACACGCCCGGGCATGGGGGCCTTGATGGGGCGGGGTCCGTCGGCGGCGCCGAGGTGAGCGCGGCGCGACTTGAGGGAGCGCGGATCTTCAATGCGATAGATGATGCGGGTGGTTTCGAGATGAATGGCGGGCTCGGCGGGACCGTGCTCCAGGACGCAGCGGAAGGCGCGGCTCTCGATGAGCAGCGACAGGATGCCGGGACGCAGCAGATGGGCGTCGACGGCGAAGGAGCGGCCATCGAGCTCTACGGTG
>JAJXXG010000216.1 GCA_021781255.1 Acidobacteriota bacterium | reverse complement strand
GCAGCGCCAGTACCAGAACCAGCAGCGCCAGTTCCCGAATCCGCAGAGGCAATACCTAGACCAGCAGAGGCCGTACCAGAACCAGCAGCGCCAGTTCCCGAATCCGCAGAGGCAATACCTGGACCAGCAGAGGCCGTACCAGAATCAGCTGAGGCAGTACCAGAGCCAGCAGCGGCCCTTGCAGCAAAACCAGCCGTATAACAACGGGCAGCGTCCTGCGCCTGGCTACCCTGCAGCGGGCGAGCAACCCGGTTATCCAGGCTCATCCTTCACTCGTCCGGCTTATCCCGGCGCCGCCCGTCCCGGCTACAACTACCCCAGCGCTTCGCCGCCGGGCCATCTAGGCGACTGGCTCAATCGGCACCAGGGCCTTCCCCTCCAGGATCAGGAGCGGCTGCTGCACAGCGACCCCAGCTTTAGCCGTCTGCCTTCGGCCACCCAGCAGCGCCTCATGCAGCAGTTGCGCGAGGTAGATCGGTTGCCCGAGGCGCAGAGGCAGCGCCGCCTGGCGCGCAGCGAGATGCTGGAGCGCATGTCGCCGCAGGAGCAGATGCAGGTGCGTCAGGCCGGACGCAGCTATAATGCCCTTCCGCCTGATCGCCAGATGATGGTAAAGCAGGCCTTTCAGGATTTGAGCGCGGTGCCGATCGACCAGCGCGGGACGGTTCTCAACTCCGCGCGCTTCCAGAATCAGTTCTCACCCGGAGAGCGCGACATCCTAAACAACCTCTTGCGCGCGGAGCCCTACGCGCCGCCGCAGTAGCGATTGCCTCATAAGAAAACTTTATAAATATCCTGTCAGCCTGCGGAGCGGAGATGGACCAGCTTCCGGCGCTATGCGACCGTGTCCGAGGGAGCGGTCGATGTCGAATCGCTCTGGACCGGTTGGAACCGTGAGTATGAGGGCGGGCTGTCAAAATCACATGGCAGGGCGTGTTCACCCACGACGCTGGGCGCCACCCGATCGGCGGCGCCGGTCCGGGCTTCGAGGCGCCCTTCTCTGCGCCTCGACACCCCTCCAGTCAGCGGACCCGGCGATTACTTCGGCGATGTCGGCGGAGGTGGACCTGGAACAGGGAAGCTGGCCTGCAGCAGGTGAGTTATCGTGTGCACGTAGCGCAGCTTGCCGTTCTCCACGCGGAACAGATGGCTGTCGGTCGGTCCGTTGACGCCGAACGTGCAGAACACCTGAGCAATGCCGAGCTCTGGGTCCACGATGAAGCGGCGATTGACGATATTGACTCCTGCCGGAACGCCCACCTCGCAGGTGTCCTTGGGAGAGTCTTTGCCCGTGTACATGCCGCCTTCGAGCCGGTCACAGGGATAACCCCACGGCACCAGATCGGTCTTCTTCTCGAGGAAGGCATCCAGATAGGCGTTGGCCGCGGCAACTAGCGTTGCGGGCGAATCGCGCTTGTCCGCGGGGATCGGGCTCCAGTCCTCCTCCGAGGTGTGCTTCAGATAGGAATCAGCGTTGAATAACCA
This sequence comes from Acidobacteriota bacterium, assembly GCA_021781255.1. Next base: position 2,416 of record JAJXXG010000216.1, on the reverse strand, counting down.
GTAGCCCGTCGTGGTCCACAGAATCTCGACCTCGGCGATCTTGCCGTGGTTGACGCGCAGCCGCGTACCGAAGATGAAAGGCGCCGCATTGTCGGTCACGACCGACTCGGTGAACGTCTGGCACGTGACGGTATCGAAGAAGCTGCGCTCATGAACGATCTTCTGCGGCTTCGTGACGAAGCCCGTGTGGATGTTCGTGACCGCCCCGTTCTCCCAGTAGCCGACAGCGTCTGCGAGCGGCAGGCCGGAAATGTCGCCCTTGGCCTGCGCGGCGAGGTAGAGATCGACGGCCTGATGGAGCCCCGCTCCGGTACAGGACACCTCAGCGCGACCGAACGCGGGAGCGAACAGCGCGCCGAGCACGAGACAGAGACTTACTATACTGATGCGTTTCATTCCTTATCCCTCGATGTTGGCCGCCGGCTCGCCGCTCCGGCAGAAATTCTCGAAGACCGCGGCAGAACCAAGCGCGGACAGCACAAGCTCGGCGAAGCTGTTGATGCTCTCATGAATGGTAACAGTACAGTTGCCTTTGAGGCTCAGGGCACCGCATATCAGCAAAATCCTGAGTCACTATGGGGCAGGTGGCCTGGGTCTCAGGACGCTGGGGCCTGTTAACGCTATTGGGTTGGATGGCGTTGCGAGCTAAAATTCGGCCATGCCGGGGTCCCCGCGGGCAGGTCTTCGTCCGTGGGGTGCTAGTACCTGGCATTTGGGCGCCTGGGAAACCTAAGAACCTCGACCAGTCTTTCCATTGCCCTCTGCGCCTGGCCTACCCGTCGCGGTTGCGGTGCGCGGGGGATGTCGGCATTCTGTTATACTCAAAGCGAACCCTCGAAGAAAATTCTTTTTGCTTCTGTAGCTCCGCGCGAGCAACAGGAGAATCGCATTCGCCAGATGACCAGTGGGAGGAAGGTATTTCGTCAGTAGAGCAGAGCACCCACATCGCCATCGATGCTTCTTCCCCCGCCATGGCGCGCAAACTGGCCTGGATCTTGGGCGCCTTGTCGGCCTTCGCTCCATTTTCCATTGATACTTACCTTCCCGCCTTCCCACGTGTTGCCCTCGACCTCGGAGCTTCCATCGGCTTGGTGGAAGTCACGCTTGCTGTCTTTCTGTTGGGCATGGCGATCGGCCAGATCCTTTGGGGAATCCTCAGCGACCGGAGCGGCAGGCGTGTGGCGCTGGTGGCCGGCTGCCTGACATTCTTCTTCATGGCCATCGTTTGCGCGGTCACGCATTCCATAGGCGTCTTGATTGCGGCGCGCTTGATCATGGGCATTGGCGGCTCCGCCGGCCAGGTGGTCGCCCGCGCCATTGTCCGCGACCTCTACGACAAATCTGAGGCAGCCCGCTTCTACTCGATGATGATGGTCGTCAGCGGCATGGCGCCCATCGTAGCTCCCTTTCTGGGTAGCCTGCTGCTCACCTATCTCAACTGGCGCGCCATCTTTTGGGTCATTGCCGCCTTCGCCGCCCTTTGCATCGCCGCCGTTCTGGCCGCGATCCCGGAGACCCTCCCGCGGGAGGCCCGCGTGCGCACCGAAACCATCGATGCTCTGCTCTCCTGCCGAAAGATATTCACTCATCCGCACTTCCTCGGGCCGGCTCTCATGGTCGGCTTTTTGGCGGGCATGATGTTCACCTACATCGCCTGTTCGTCGTATGTCTTTATCACCATATTCCGCGTCCCGGTGTTCTTCTTCGGATTTTTGTTTGCCACCAGCTCCCTGGGGTTCTATCTCGGCGCCCTGTCCAACCGCTGGCTCTTGCGGCGATTCTCCTCGCACGTGCTCTTGCGCCAGGCTGTAGGCATCAACCTCGCTGCGGCACTGCTGCTGGTCGCCTGCTCCTGGGCCAAAGTAGGAGGTCTGCCGCTCTTTTTCGGAGTTCTCTTCCTCTGCCTCGCTACCGTTGGCGTCATCCTGCCCGACGCCACGGCGATCACCATGCACCCATTTGCCGCCGAGGCCGGCGCAGCCTCCGCATGGCTGGGCATTCTTCAATTTCTTATCGGCGCCTTGGGTGGCGGCCTGGTAGGCGTCTTTCACACCGGCTCGCCGCTGCCTATCGCCATCCAGCTCGCCTGCTTTTCACTGGCTGCGGCGGCCACGCTTCCTTTTTTTCCCGCCCCATCCGCTTGAAATAAATGAATTGTCATCCTGAGCGTAGTTTGGCCCAATTTCGGGCCAAATGAAGTCGAAGGATCTGCGGCTGTTCTTCAACAAATTTCTGACTCGCACCCCTCAAAGCTGTCATCCTGAGCAGCCTGAGTGGCGAAGGGGAGGAAGGATCTGCGGTTGTCTCTAGGGTAACTCCAGGGCAAACGCATCTTAATTCTCCACCCCGAGGAGTCGCAGGAGATAGCTGTGGTCCCAGGCGGCCTGTAGCCGTTTTCCGTGGATACCGACAATGA
>JAJXXG010001177.1 GCA_021781255.1 Acidobacteriota bacterium | reverse complement strand
CGCCACCAGCTTTTCCGCGTCAGTTTCCTTGGTCGAAATCACGCCGCGCATCACGCCGTGTGTGCGCAGGTGCCGCACCAGCGCTCGCGTGTCAATCTCCGCCAGCACCGGCACTGCATAGCGCTCCATATACTCGTCGGTCACCTGCTCGGATCGCCAGTTCGAGCTGACGGCCGAGAACTCGCGCACAATCAGCCCTTCAATGAAGGGCTTCTGCGCCTCATTGTCGGCGGAGTTGGTGCCGTAGTTGCCAATCTGTGGATTCGTGAGTACGACAATCTGCCCCGCATACGAGGGATCGGTCGCAATTTCCTGATATCCAGTAAGGGAAGTATTAAAAACAACCTCGCCCTGGCATTCGCCTGGGGCACCGTAACCGTGGCCGCGAAAGATGCGCCCATCCTCCAGCGCAAGAATCGACTGCATCGCCTCTCCGGGGAGTGGATTCAATCGATTCTAGCAGGTCAGGCCGGGTGATACGTGGTGGAAAACTTGGGAACTCAATTCACTACGCCCGCATCCTTCGCAGGCCAGTACACAAATTCAGCCTTTCCGTATATCAAATCGCGCTTCACCACGCCGAAATCCCTGCTGTCATAGGACATCGAGCGATGGTCGCCCATCATGAAGTAGCAACCCGGCGGAACCACCATTGCCGCCATTGAGCGTGAATCGCGATACTTCGAAGGCACATAAGGCTCGCGCAGCCGCTTGCCGTTCACCCACACCCTTCCCTCGTCGATCCGGATACGATCACCCGGCAACGCAATTACGCGCTTGATGTAGCTCTCATGCAGATCCCGTGGATAGTGGAAGACCACCACGTCGCCCCGGTGGATCGACGCAATATGATAGACAAACTTATTGATGAACAGGCGGTCACTGTTCTCCAGCCGCGGCAGCATGCTGGTGCCTTCCACGCGCACCGGCTGATAAAGAAATGTGATGAACAGAATTGAAATCGCTGACGAAATCAGCAGGTCGCGCACCCACAGGCCCAGGCTGTCACGCTTCCGCAGTGCCGCCGGCTGCTCGGCGAGTGCCGCTACGTCAATCTGCGCGAGTTCACCCTCCGGCACCTGTGCCGCAGCAGGTGTCTCCTGCTCAACATCCATTGAATTCGGGTTCGGGGTCGTGGGGGAAGGTTCCGTCACGTGTTACGCGTCTCTATCTCCATTTTAATCCGGTTCGCACCCCAGTCCACCCGGCGGACAAAGAATATGTGGAGGACGTTCCGGCTTTGCCATGGGCCGGGGTTGGTTCGGTGCCGGAACCAGTGCTGGAGGCGTTCCCGCTGACCCCGCCGCTGCCAGATTTTCCGGTTGCAGAATCAGCGGCCGTTGCAGCACCATCTCCACCTGTGTCCCCTCGGGAATGCTCACATCCGCCCCGCGCGTAAACAGACTCACAATCCCCGCCGTCGCCAGCCCGGCACCAACGCCGATCAGCCCACCTTCCAGCGGATGACCGCTTCCCAGCCCGCCAACTGCGCCCACTGTAGCTCCGGTCGGAATCGCCACTGCTGCCACTTTGCCCATGTTGCGCGTCTTGTTGCTGTCCTGCTCAACGGTGCCTTCGCCGTTATTCGCCACTTCCTGGTGCTTTGCTCCCGGCAGGCTATTCACCATGCCCGGAATCTCCACTACCGTGCCGTTGGGAAAAATAATCGACGTAAAATGCATGTCCAGTTGAGCCTTGCCGTGGAACCGCCCCGCACGCACCACGCGGTCCACTACCCCCTGCACATACACGCCAGCCGGAATCATCACGCGGCTGCCCACCACCACTGGAAATGTGGAAACCAGATACACGCCGTCGCCCGGTTTCGCACTGTGCGTATCAATTGCACTCTTCAGCTCCAGCAGCACCTTTGTCCCTGCTGGAACCACATACCTCTTTTTCGCGGGCACAGTCATCGCCGGCGGAGAAGGTGCGGCCACGGTCTGCCCCGCAGCTTCATTCTGCGCGCGGTCCAGAGTTGGCCCGGCCGGTTGGCTTAATGCAAGACAAGGTAAGCCTGCAAGCACACACAGCGCTCCGCCCAATCTCCACATCCTGCTCGCTACGCACATGGCCCTCATGGCTCCTTTTGCGGGTCCTGATATCCAGATAGACGCAAGCGATCTCTGTAAGGGTAGCCTCTTCGCCGCATGGCATCAAAACCGGCTTCAATTTCGGTGCCCAGTTGCAAAATTTTCATTTGGATTTACGATGCAAGACAAGGATGAATCAAGAGGGCAACACGTCACCCGCTACCGGCACCGCCGGAAATCGGCACTTTCACGGCGCCTATCGCGTGCTGCAGGAGGCCATCGAGCACCGCGCCTTTCCCGGCTGCGCCTTTGGCATGTTCGCCGGCGGCCAGGTCGTTCTCAACGACGCATTAGGACACTTCACTTTTGAGCAAGGCGCGCGCCCCGTCACTCCCGGCACAATCTTTGACATTGCCAGCGTCACCAAGGTAGTGGCCACCACGTCCGCCGCCATGCTTCTCCATCAGCGTGGCCGGCTCAACCTCGACACGCGCCTCGGCGATCTGCTTCCAGGCTTCGTCGTCGGCCGCGCCTCTTCGCGCAATGCGCGTCAAGTCACCCTCCGCCATCTTCTGGCGCACAGCTCCGGCCTACCCGGCTACGCGGAGATCTTTCGCACCGCCTCCACGCCTGCCGCGCTCTTCCGCGCATGCCTCCAGCTTCCTCTGCAGGCCGCGCCCGGTGAGCGCGTGGAGTACTCCGACATAGGCTTCATCCTTCTCGGCAAGGCCCTCGAAGTCCTTACTCGTGAATACCTCGCCACCTGGGTACGCCGCGAGATTCTCTCGCCGCTTCAGCTTTCCAATACGCAATTTTGTCCCGCACCTGAGCTGCGCAGTGCTATACCGCCAACGGAAATCGATGAGCGTTTCCGTCATCGCCGCATTCAGGGTGAGGTGCAGGATGAACACGCATGGCTGCTCCACGGCGCCGCCGGCCATGCAGGACTCTTCTCCAATGTCGAAGACCTGCTCCGCTTTTCTGCCGCAATCCTCGCTGCCGCAAAGCCCGATGTAAATGCAGCGCCTGCGCTTTTCACACCGGAAACCATTCAACTCTTCGCCGAGCGACAGCCGCCACCGGAAAGCTCGCGCGCCCTCGGCTGGGACACACCTTCCGCGAACTCTTCGTCGGGCAGCCAATTCTCCACGCACACCATCGGCCATCTAGGCTTCAGCGGATGTTCGCTCTGGATTGATCTGGAACATCAGCTTGCCGTGGTGTTGCTCACCAACCGCACTTGGCCTGATCGTCGCGACCAACAAATTCGCGAGGTGAGACCTGCGTTTCACGACGCGCTTCTTCACGCATGGTTTTCACCCGATCAACCTGAATCAAGCTGACCAACGTAATGCACGCAAAGATTTCGTTATGCACTTGCCCGGTTTATGACTACAATACGAAGTTGGGGATACTCTCGATGCTAACCAGCGCGACGATGCAGGAAGTGACTGGCGTGCCGGATTCCGAAAATACGAATAACGATCCGGCTGCACTTCTCCATAGCCTAATCACTGAGAGCGATAACGACGCCTCTCAAGGCTTGGACACCAAATCCGCACTCGATATAGCCCGCATTATCAATCACGAGGACGCAAAGGTAGCGGGAGCGGTTAAGAAAGCGATTCCCGAGATCGCTCAGGTTATTGATCAAGTTGCTCGCAGTCTGAAAGATGGCGGACGGCTCATTTATATCGGCGCAGGCTCCAGCGGCCGCATAGCTGCCCTTGACGCCTCCGAGTGCCCACCCACATATTCCACCGTACCCGGGCAAATCCAATACATTATGGCCGGCGGACCAAAGGCTCTTGCCTCGGCAGTCGAAGTGAATGAGGACTCCGAAGAGCTTGGTCAACGCGACATCGCGCGCCGT